>JBBPIR010000005.1:0-87317 GCA_038040195.1 Chloroflexota bacterium
CCGTCATCGGTCACGAAGACCTCGCCGTGCTGGTACGGCGACATGGTGCCGGGGTCAATGTTGATGTAGGGATCGAGCTTTAGGATGGAGACCGGGATGCCGCGCGCCTTGAGGAGACGCCCGATCGATGCGGCGGTGATCCCCTTTCCGAGCGAGGAGGTCACGCCGCCCGTGACAAAGATGTACTTCGCCATGCTGGCTGGATCTCTGCGAGAGCTGCCGGAGCGTGCGGACCGCACGCGGGAAGGGATCGACCTTCACCCCACCCGGGTCCTGATGCTACCCCATTCGCGCCAGGCTCATGAACCGATGCGACCGGCGTTGAAGGCCTCCCCCACGGGAACGCCGCGTACGATGCGTTCGTGCTGCGCCGTGCCTGGGCCGCCGTGCGACTGGTCCATCCCGCTCCAACCGCGGCGGTGACCGCACTGTCCGCCGCGCTGGCCACGATCCTGGCCGTCGAGGGGGGCGGCCGGGTCGACGTCGTCACGATCGCGCTGGTCACCGCCAGCGTGGCGGGCTCGCAGGTCTTCACCGGCGCCACCAACGACCTGACCGACCAGACTCGGGACGCCATCCTGCGGCCGGAGAAGCCGCTGCCGGCCGGGGACCTGTCGGCAAGCGCGGCTCTGTGGATCGCGGCCGCTGGGCTCGCGGTCCAGGTGGTGACCGCCGGCCGGCTGGGCACGCTGCCCCTGGTCCTGGGCATGGCGGCCAGCGCTTCGGCCTTGGCCTACAACCTGTGGCTGTCGAGAACCCCGTTGTCGGTGGTCCCGTACCTGGTGAGCTTCGGACTGCTGCCCCTGTGGATCGCGGCCAGCGTGGGCGTCCCGCTGGAACGGGTGGCCCCGGCGGTCCTCCTGGTCGGCCCGTTTGCCGCAGCCGCGCACCTGGCCAACACGCTGCGCGACTTCGATGCCGATGCCGCGCTCGGCTCACGCTGCCTGGCCCAGGTGCTCGGGCGGCGCACCGCCCATCGGCTGGCGCTCGCCCTGGCGGTGGGCGTCGGCGTGGGGGTTGCGCTGAGTTTCATGCTGGCGTCGCGGCTGCAGGCGGCCAGCGTCGTGCTGGGAGTATTGGGTCTTGTGGCCATCCTGCGCGGGACGTCGAACGCCACGCGGTTGTGGCAAGGGGTCCTGGCTGCCGCGATTCTGTGGACCATCGCCTGGGCGCTGGCCAGCGCCCCGCAGGGCTAGGCTCGTCGCGCGGGGCTAGATGGCGCGTCTAGATGGCGCTAGACCGCGTCGTCGATCTCCCACGGCTCGTCGTCGATTTCCTCGGTCAACTTGAGCCACACGAACAGGCCGGCCAGGATGGTCAGCGGGACGATCACCAGTGCCGCCAGGATGGCGCCGATGGCAATCGCGATAGCCTTGAGGATATTCATGAGTCTTTCTCCGTTCCACCGGCCGCGGCGGGCGTATCGACCGACGGCGGTGTCTCCGATGCAGGCCCGCGGCTGAGTGGTGCTGCCTCGATCATACCCACGATTTCGTCGCGGGTGAATTCGGACAGCTGGTGACCGACCTTGCCATGGGGCGCGACAACGAACGTTCGGACCACGAACGAACCGTCCTGTTCGAAGAAGAACACGTCCCGCGGATGCACCGAATCGAGCCATTTCCCGATGATGCGGAGCGCCTGCTCGTAGAAGTTGGCAATCCCGATCTCGGGGTGATCGGCGCTGGCGCTCCCGCGCTGCTCCTCGGCGGCCCCCATCAGGTCCCCGATCTGGTCATCGGTCAGCTCATGCATCTGCTTGGAGAAGGTCCCCGTTTCCGACCACTGACCACCCATGGAGGTCGCGATGCCCTGGACCAGGAACCCGCCGTCGAGCTCGAGGAACAGGATCTCCTTGAGGGCCCCGCGGTCCGCCCATGCGCCCACGCTGCGCAGGACCTCCTCCCAGTCCTGCCGCGGGCTCCCCTCGTAGATCCGCATGATGGGCCTCCCGGTCGATCGGCCAGCCTAGGATAACGCGCTCAACGCGACGGCCACCTCGGCGGCTGCACCAGCGTTGGCGACGATCAGACCGATGTTGGCGCGCAGCGCGCGCCCGCCCGAGGCCTCCACGACGCGGCTCAGCACGTACGGGGTCACGGCAGCGCCCCGCACGCCGCCGGCGACGGCCGCGTCCAGCGCCTCGATGATCCAGCCTTCCAATACATCGGCCGGGATGGCCACCTCCGCCGGTGGGGGCTGAACCAATAGCAGGCCGCCCACCCCGGGCAGAGACCGGTGCGCGGCGATCAGCCGGGCTGCCGCCGCCGGCGAGTCCAACGTATGGGTGAGCGGCAGGCCGCTGGTGGCGCTGTAGAAGGCTGGCAGCTCGGACGTCCGCAGCCCGATCACCGCCACGCGCCGCGTCTCCAGCAGCTCCAGCGTGGCGGGCAGGTCGAGGATCGCTTTCGCCCCGCTGCACACCACGGCCACCGGCGTGGCTGCCAGCTCGTCGATGTCGGAGCTCACGTCGAAGCTGCGTTCCGCCCCCCGATGGACGCCCCCGATCCCGCCGGTGGCCATCAGCCCGATCCCCGCCGCATGGGCCACTCGCATGGTGGCGCTGACGGTGGTCGCCGCCAGCATCCGTGATGCGAGCAGCGGGCCCAGGTCGCGCGACGCGGCCTTGGCCGGTCGCGAGGCCGGGTCGGCAAGACGCTCCAGCAGCGCACGATCGGCCCCGACCACGACCCGTCCGTCAGCAATGGCGATGGTGGCCGGGATGGCGCCATGGGCCCGAACCTCGGCCTCCGCGGCAAGCGCGGTCTCCAGGTTGTGCGGCGCAGGCAGCCCCTGGGCGACGAGGGACGACTCGAGCGCCACCAGCGGCCGACCCGCGGCCACCGCATGACGCACCTCGTCGCTGAGGGCGAGCCAGTCATTGGTCATCGGCGCGCCTCGGAGGGGACGCGGGCCTGGGCTCCGACCACGCCGGCAACCTCGGCGCCAAGGCGCCCGGCCCGCTGCAGGGCATCGCGCAGGGCCGAGGTGGTGGGCGGCCACGCGCCTCCGGCCACCGCGAGCAGGATCCCCGCCGCGTGAGCGTCCCCGGCGCCGGTGGCGTCGACCGCCGCGCCCGGTGAAGGGGACATGGTCAGCGTTTGGGCGCCACTCGCCGCTGCCGCGCCTCCCGCGCCGTCGGTCACGACCGCGACTCCCCCGAGGGTCGATACCAGGCCGGCCGCCAGCTCCTCCGCTGTCCGGAGACGGCCCGTCGTAGACCCTGCGCCGAGGAGGGTCGACGCCTCGGCGCGGTCGACGAGGACGAGGTCCGGTCGGGTCATCTGGAGCCGGGAGAGCAGTCCATTCCCGCCGGCGAAGGAGCCTCCGCCCACGCTGCAAACCTGCCCGGCGCGTCGCCCGGCCGCCAGGGCGGCCAAGGCGTCGCCGCTACCCGAATCGGCCAGCGGATAGCCGGAGACGTGAATCCAGGTGGCGGTGTCCAGCGCCGCGTGCACCGCGGGAGATGCGAGGGCCTCCGCGTCAAACGAGACGCGATCGCTCAGCATGGCGCGCTCTCCGGAGCTGTCCACCAGCGACACGACGATCCCGCTGCGGGCGGTCGGCAACGGCACCAGCGCCACCCCGTCCGCGACCAGCGCGTCCCGCAGCTGTTGGCCGGGGAGGTCATCGGCCACCGCCGCCACGAGATCCACCCTCGCCCCGCGCCGCGCCAGGCGAACCGAGAGGTTGGCGCCCTGCCCGCCTGGTGCAACAGTGATGCGGGCGGGGCTATCGGACCCGGCGCTGGCGGTCACCGGGCTGCGGACCGTGACATCGAGGGTCGCGTCGCCGACCACCACGAATCGGATCGGCTGGGGGTTCACCACGGCTGGCGGCTGGTGAAGCCCTCGTCGATGGCATGCCAGAAACCGACCGCCGGCTCGGCCAGGCGCCAGCACAGCCAAACCGGCTGGCCGTCGCGCTCGCCGGGGAAGTCGACCAGCCCTTGCTCCAGATCGCGAACCTCGACCCCGAGTGACTCGAGGTGCTCGACCAGGGCGCGCATCCCACCCCCGATCTCGGTCATCGCGGCCTCCGAGCGAGCCATCGCATCGGCATGGGCGACGTTGCCATTGGTGGCGCTTTCGTCGCCGTGGGCCGTCAGGGCCGCCACCGCGCTCTCCAGGCGCCCCTTCTCCACGGCCAGCTGGAGGAGCACGGCGCGCACCTGTGGCAGCAGGGCGTTGGCCTCGTCGATCGAGTACCGCCGCCGGACCTCGGCCATCGCCGGATGGTACGCCCCTCTGCTAGGATCGGCCCGCCCGGCGGGCCAGCTCCGCGCCGCGACGGCGCCCCCGGTGTCAGGCTTGACGCATGCCCGATCCCTCGGCCGGTCGCGAGACGAACGACCCGGCCTCCTCCGACGGCGCGGACCTTGTCGACGCGTACGCTGACTTCGAACTTCCGTCGTATCTCGGCAGCACGACCTTTCAGAAGCTGCCATTGGTGACCGATGGCGGCGAGCTGGCGGCTCGCCGCCCCGACGCGGCTATTGTGGGCGCGCCCCTCGACGACGGCGTCAGTCACCGACCGGGCGCCCGTTTCGGTCCCCGCGCCATCCGGGCTGCTTCCTACCACCACGGCGAGCTCCATTCGCTCGCGTTGGGCATCAACCCGTTCGATTGGGTCGACGTCGTGGACGCCGGTGACGCGCCGGTCGTGCCGGGTCGCCTGGAACGCGGCCACGCTGTGATCCGCGCCAAGGTGCTCGAAGTTGCGCGCGCCGGCGCGATTCCGATCGTCCTCGGCGGCGATCACTCGGTCACGTACCCGTCGGCGAGCGCGGTCGCGGAGGCGGTGGCGCCCCGCCGGCTGGGGATCGTCCATTTCGACGCACACGCCGACACGGGCAACAGCACGTGGGGAAACCTGTTGTCCCACGGAACCCCCATGCGACGCCTGATCGAATCCGGCGCTGTGGCAGGGCGCAACTTCGTCCAGGTCGGCCTGCGCGGCTACTGGCCGACCGCTGAGACCATGGCCTGGATGCGCGAGCAGCAGATGCGCTGGCACCTGATGACCGAGATCGAATCCCGCGGCGCGGATGCCGTTGTGGGGGACGCCATCGCCGAGGCGCTGGACGGGCCTGACGTCATCTACCTGTCGGCGGACATCGATGTCCTCGATCCGGCCATGGCCCCGGGGACCGGCACGCCGGAACCAGGTGGAATGCTGACCCGCGAGCTCTTGCGCGCCATTCGCCAGGTGGTGGGCTCGGTGACGCTGGTGGGGATGGACGTGGTCGAGGTGGCGCCGGCGTACGACGTCTCGGAGGTGACTGCGGCAGCCGCCCACCGCTGCGTGCTGGAGGCGATCAGTGCCCTCGCCGCCCGGCGGCGCGAGGCGCGCGAACCGGCACGCCCGACCGAGCGCTGACCCCGCCTACTCGACCCTGAAGCTGGTCGTTGCGGCGGCGGTCCCGTTGCGGGTGACTCGCGCTTCGTAGGTGCCCGGGTCGAGCGGGCCGAATCGATCGTAGGTGTACCCGGGGCAGTCGGTGTTGGTCTGGCAGAAGGCCAGGCTCAGGCTGGCGGTGTCCTGCACTGCTCCCGAGCTGTCCACGATGGCGATCCCGATCACGTCGGTGGGCTTGCCGTGGCGGAAGCTGACCAGGATCCACGGCTCGCCGCTGTTGACCGCCCCGCTGTCATCGCACGTGGAGCCAGAGGGCTCGTCGTCGCACGCTTCGGCACGAGCGAGGAACCCGTCGGGGAATGTCGGCTCGGCCCCGGATGGAATGGCCGAGGGCGCGGCGGTCGTCGTGGGTGTCGCCGCGACGCTCGGCTCCGGGGAGGTCGGCTCCGGCGTCGACGTGGCAACCAGGGGGGTGGCTGACGGGGATGCCTCTGCCGTCGGGCCCGCATCGAAGACTCCGCCCAGGATGGCACCGCCCAGCAGGGCCAGAATCCCGAGCCCCAGGAACACGACGAAGACGAGGCCGCTTACGCCGCCACTGGCCTCCGGCGGCTGGGCGGGACGATAGGGGGGCGGAGGGGGTGGCGGAACAACAGGTGGCGGAGGGGCTGGCTCGCCGGCCGCCGACGCGGCAATGGCCGCCGAGGTCGTCGCCGGTGCCGCGGTGGCCCGACTCCGTTTCCGCGGCGCAGGACCGGCCGCCGCGGGGCTCGCGGCTGCGGTCTCGTCAGCGGGCGGCGGAGGCCTGGCTGCAAGGCCAGGCTCGGCGGGCCACGAGGGCTCGGGGGGAGCCTCGTCCGCCTCGGACAGGTTGTCGACGCGCGAACCAGCGGCTGCCCCGGCAGTGGCAGCCGCCTGGGCTGCTTGATCTTCGGGCTCCGGTTCGAAACGCTCCGTGGGGCCGGACCACGGGGCACCGGGCTCGTCGACCTCGTGCCCACGACGGAACACGTCGGAGCCCTGGCCTCCGACCGGATCTCGGAAGCCGACCTGCAGCGCCGCTCCACACTCGTTGCAGAACGGAGCCGGCGGCGTCCAGCGACCGCAGGTGGGGCACAGCACGTCGCCACGCACGTCAGGCATCGGCGCGCATTGTGCCCTGTAGGGTCACCTCAGCGCCAGCCTGGGGTCGGTATTCTCAGCCGTCATGCGGCGCGTGAACGTGATGGGAACCAGCGGCTCGGGCAAGACGACCTACGGCGCCGAGCTTGCTCGGCGGCTCGGGGTTCCGCACGTCGAGCTCGACGCGCTGTCCTGGGAAGCCAACTGGGTCTCCGTGGCGCCGGAGGTGCTCCGCGAGCGGGTGGCCCGGGCCGTAGCGGCCGACGAGTGGATCGTGGACGGCAACTACAGCGCGACGCGGGACCTGGCCCTGGGGCGGGCCGACACCGTGGTCTGGCTCGACTTTCCGTTTGCGCTCGTCATGTGGCGAGTGATCGCCCGCACCCTGCGCCGCATCGTGCGGGGCGAGGTCCTCTGGAGCGGCAACCGGGAGAGCCTGCGCAAGGCCCTGAGCCGCGACTCGATCATTCTTTGGGCGATGACCACGTACTGGCGTCGACGGCGCGACTACCCGCGCCTGTTCCGTCAATACCCGGGCATGCGCTTCGTCCGGCTCCGCTCGCCGACCCAGGCCCGCCGGTTCCTGGAGGCTATTGCACCCCCGGCGCGGGCTGCGACGTCTGTTCCACGCAGTCGACCTGGGCGGCCACCGGGAGGCAGTCCTGCTGGAGGAGCCACGACGTCAGGAGCACCAGGCCGGCAATGACGAAGATCGTCGCGGCCATGGTCAAAATCACCCCACGCCAGGTCGGCTCGGTGTACCCGCTGTCCACGCCCCGATCTTAGGCCCCGGGACGCTTCCACTGGGTGCCATCGGCGAAACGCTCCAGCTTCCAGATCGGCAGTCGTTGCTTGATGGCCTCGATGACGTACCGATTCGCCTCGTACGCGTCGGCGCGGTGCGGCGCGGCGGTCACGATGGCCACCGCGGCATCCCCGATGGGCACCGCACCGGTCCGATGCACGACGGCCACCGCGCAGCCGGGCCAGCGATCGGCCACCTCCGCCGCCACCGCCCGGAGGGTCGCCTCCGCCATCTCCGGGTAGGCTTCGTACTCGAGCTCCAGCACCTCGCGCCCGTCATCGGCCCGGTTTCGAGCGCGGCCCACGAAGGTGACCACCGCGCCATGCGCCAGGCCAGCGATGCGCTCCAGGGCCTTGACGTCGATCGGCCCATCCGTCAGGCCGACAGGCGGCATATCCGATCCACCCGAGACCGGAGGCAGGAAGGCAACCTCGTCCTCCTCTGCCAGCGGCTCGTCCCAACTCACCGCACTGCCGTTGCGGGCGGGCTGGGTGTACGGCCGATGGACCGCCAGCCCCGGGTGGCGGCTGACCAGCGCGTCCCAGGCATCGGACACGGATGCGTCGGCCGCCAGGTCCAGGTCGGACCGGGCCGCGCTCAGCTCGCGCAGGGTGGCGAAGCAACGGGCGCGGACGTGCATCGGCCTAGACCGGGGTCCCGCCCAGGTAGCTGAGCGCTGCGGAACCGATGGTGCCGGCCATGACCAGGGCCAGGCCGATGTACAGCAGCCCGGTCGTGGCCTGGAGCGATGTGGCGCGAGTGGCGAGCAGGGCCAGGATCGCCACGCCAATGGGGAACGCGATCCCGACTCCGAACCGCAGCCAGGTCAGCCAGGCCAGGCCGTCTTCAAAGGGCGCTCCCCCGGAGCTGACCACCGACCACACTGCCACGAGGCCCTGAATGGCCAACGCGCCGATGAGGAGCCAGATCAGACGCTGGAGTGGCGCCGGAGACAGCTTGGGGGTTACGAGATACCAGTGTCCCAGCAGCATGGCGGCGGTGACCGATCCCAGCGCCAGCGCGGCGGTTGCCAGACCAGCCGCGAAGAGCGCGGGGCTCCCGGTGCCGCCCGCCGCGGCCAGGGTCACCAGCGCCGCGACGCCGACGACACCGCCTCCGATGGCCACTCCGGCACGTGGCCAGCGCGCCAACGAGGCGACCAGGTAGGCAGCGGCGACCCCGGCGAAGGCCACGACCAGGATCCGGCGCAGCTCCGCCGTCGCGGCGGTTCCGGGCACCGCGGCCAGGCCCATCTCGGACGCGAGCCAGACCAGCGCGCCGACGAGCACGGCCGCGGCCATGAAAAGGCGGTATCCGCGCGTCGTCCCGCCCAGCCACTCGGTCACGCCCACCGCAAGCAACGTCCCGCCGGCCAGCGCTCCCCAGAAGATCCAGTTCACGAACGGAAGGGCCACAAGGCTCACCGATCGGCCTCGTCAGCCCGCGATCAGGCTGCCGGTCAACCCGATCTCGACCCACCCCTCGGCGACGCGGGTCGGAAAGGTCTCGACCGGGTCGGTGGCCGGCAGAACAACAGCCGCACCGGTCCGAACGTCGAAGCAGCCCCCGTGCCAGGCACACACCAGGACCCCGTCACCGGGATCGAACCCGGCCTCCGAGAGCGGGTAGTCCTTGTGGGTGCAGTTGTTCTGGACCGCGAAGAACTCCCCCTCGTGGCGGACGAGGACCACCGGCCGCCCATCGATGGCGACCGGGATGAGATCGCCATCGCGCAGGTCGCCCGCCGGCAGGATCCGGACGAAGCGGGTCGCGGCCTGGGTCACACTCAGAGTGGTCGAGCGAAGGCCAGCAGCCGCGGCTCGGTCATGTCTTCGATCGACCAGCGCAGCCCCTCGCGGCCGAGACCCGAGTCCTTGACTCCGCCGTACGGCATGGGGTCGGTGCGCCAGGTCGGGACGTCGTTGACGATGATGCCGCCCACCTCCAGTTCGTCATGCGCGGCCAGGGCACGCTCCAGCGAGCCGGTGAACAGGCCGCATTGGAGACCAAACCGGCTGTCATTGATCTCGCGCAACGCGGCCGCGTAGTCGGGGACCGGGAACAGATTGACGACCGGCGCGAACACCTCCTCGCCGCACACGCGCGCGTCACGCGGGACGTCGACCAGCACAGTCGGCTCGTAGAACAGTCCATCGGCGCGCGCGCCGGTCAATGCTCTTGCGCCGGCGTCGAGGGCCTCGCGCACCCATTCGTCGGTGCGGGCCACGGCAGCGAGGTCGACCATGGGTCCCAGGTCGGAGGCCGGGTCCATGGGGTCGCCCATCGTCACCTGGCGCACCTTGTCGACGAATCGCCGCTCGAATTCAGGGTAAATCGACTCCACGACATAGATGCGCTGGACGCTGATGCACACCTGCCCGGCGTAGGCGAAGGCACCGAACACCAGCCGCGCCACCGCCCAGTCGAGGTCGGCGGTCTCGTCCACGATCACGCCCGCGTTGCCGCCCAGCTCGAGGACCACCTTCTTGCGGCCGGCATCGGCTTTCATCTTCCAGCCCACGGCGGGGCTGCCCGTGAAGCTGAGCAGCTTGAATCGGTCATCGGCCACCATCCGCTCTCCCGTCGGGCGGTCCATGGGCAGGATGCTGACCGCGCCCTTGGGCAGGCTGGTCTGGTCGAGGTACTGCGCGACCCGAAGCATGACCAGTGGGTCCTTGCTCGGCGGCTTGAGGACGATGGAGCACCCGGCCGCGATAGCGGGGGCCACTTTGTGGGCAGCCAGGTTGAGCGGGAAGTTGAACGGGCTGATGCCCGCCACAGGCCCGATCGGGTATCGCCGCACGATCCCGCTGCGACCCCGGTTGGCGGCGGTCCAGTCCAGGGGCAGCCACTCGCCGTTGATTCGCAGCGCCTCCTCGGCCGCGGTTCGGAAGGTCAGGCTGCCGCGAGCCACCTCGGCTCGCGCGTCGCGGATGGGCTTGCCCGACTCGCGGGTCAGGAGCTCCGCCAGCTCGTCCGCGTCGCGGGCGATGGCCTCGGCCACGTGCTGCAGGGCGTCGCGGCGCTCGAAGCTGGCCAGGCGGCGGGTCTGCTCGAATCCGGCGACCGCCGCGGCGGTCGCGCGCTCCAGCTCGTCGGGACCGGCCTGCCAGGTGGTGGCCACCAGGTCCCCGGTGGCGGGATTCCGGACTTCGAGCGGGGTGCCGGCCTCGACGAATTCGCCGGCCAGGTAGATGGGAACGCTGGGCGCGCTCACCTGGGTGGTCACGAGCGCCATTCTACGACCGCGATTTGGCCGCCGATCTCGACCCCCTTTATGATCGGTCGGTGGTGAACCCGGTCTTCCTGTTCCTCGAAATCGCCGCAACTCTGATCTTCGTGGGCGCCGCGCTGGCCGCTCTGAGTCGCGGACGGCTGCCGTTCCTCGAGCTCATCAGCGCCGCCGCCTTCGGCTTGCTGCTCGAGGAGAGTTCGCAGCTCATCTTCGAGACCTACAACTACAGCCCTGACTGGGTGCTCGTGCTCGACCGCGCGCCGCTGGTCATCGGCCTGACCTGGGCCCTCCTCATCGCGGGAGCGATGCGGATTACGGACGCGCTGGGGGTTCGGCGCTGGACGGCTTCGTTCGTGGACGCGGCGCTCGTGATCATGCTCGACCTCGCCTTCGACGCGGTCGCCATCCGGCTGGGGATGTGGACGTGGGTCGACATCGGGCCGACCGATGGATGGTTCGGGGTTCAGGCCGGCAACTTCTATACGTGGCTGTTCGTTACGTTCGGATTCAGCGTATTGACCCGATGGCTGCGTGATCGCGCAGCCCGTCGACGCGGGGCGGAATGGCTGCAATTGCTGGTTCCCATTCCGGCGTATGCGATTCTGATCGCCTCGATCATCCCGTATGCCTTGATCAGCACCTGGACCAATGCACCCACCGGCGGAGCGCTCTGGCTGTCCTTCGTGTGCATCGGGCTCTTCGTGATGGTGGCCTTGCGTGGCGTCTTTGGCACCGGCCGCCAGCCGCCGGATGGGCAGATGGCCGCCATCGTCGACCTGCGACTTGCCTTCTTTACCCGGCTCTCCATCCAGGGCTTCTTCCTGATCGCGCTGCTGATCATGGGTATTGCTCCCGAGCTATCCGTGCTGCTCGTCACCTCGGTCGTATTGATCCTGGTCGACGTGTGGCTGTCTCGATTGATTGACCAGCGGCGCGCGGCCGCGGGCTTGGCTCCAGCGCGCGCCGTGCTGGCTCCCGTCGCCGCCCGGGTCCGCCAGCGATGACCGAGGCGGCAACCGCGTCGCTCGACGTCGAGGCAGTTGTCGAACACCTCCGCGCGCTGATCCGGATCCCGTCGGTCAACCCGCCCGGCGACAGCGAAGCCGCCGCGGGCCACGATTCGAATGGCGGGGAGACGGCCGCCGCGCGCTATTGCGCCGAGGTGCTGTCCCAGGCGGGCATCGGAGCCGAAGTGCTGGAGGCGGCTCCGGGGCGGGGCAGCTGCTTCGCCCGCCTGCGGGCGGATCCTGGCGTGCGCGACCCAGGGCCACCGCTGATCCTGCTCAGCCACCTGGACGTGGTGCCGGTCGAGGCGGCGTCGTGGACGCGCGACCCGTTCGGCGGGGAGCTGATCGACGGCGCGGTGTGGGGCCGTGGGGCGGTGGACATGAAGGACATGGTCGCCATGGAGCTGGGCGTCATGCTGGCCCTCCAGCGTTCGGGCACGCCCCTCCGCCGCGACGTCATCTTCGCCGCGGTCGCCGACGAGGAGGCGGGCGGGAAGTTCGGGGCGCGGCACTGGGTGGATGCGCGAGCGGACCTGTTCGGCTCCGAGGCGGGTCCGGCGGCCGCGGCGCTGAACGAGGTGGGCGGCTACTCGATGACCATCCGCGGCCAGCGGGTATACGGCATCCAGGTCGCCGAGAAGGGCATCATCTGGACCCGCCTCCACGCCACCGGGACCCCCGGCCACGCCAGCATGCCGCACGCCGACAACCCCGCGCTGCGCCTTGCCGACGCCGTGTCGCGGCTGGTCGCCGCGCCGGCCAGCGGCGACCCGCCGGCCGTGGTCAAGGCGTTCTTCGTCGGCGTCGGCCTGGGCGAGGTGGCGGAGCTGATTCCTGCCGATCCCCCGAGGGCGCAGGCCGCGCTCGAGCGACTGGTCCCCGACCCCACGATGCGCCGATCGCTGAACGCCATGCTGCGGGACACGATCACGCCCACCGTGATCCGGGTCGGCAGCAAGGTCAACGTCATTGCCGGATCGGGGATGGCCGAGGTGGACGTTCGCACCCTGCCGTCGACCGACCAGGCCGCGTTTGCGCAGCGGCTGGCCGCGCTCGCCGGGCCGGAGGTGACGGTGGAGTCGGTCATGAGCCTGCCCGCGGTCGAAGCTCCGGCCGATGCGCCGATCGTGGAGCTCATGCGCGAGGCACTCGGACGGGCCGACCCGCAGGCTGCCGTGCTGCCGATGATGATCACCCCGGGGACGGACGCGAAGGCGCTGGCCCACCTGGGGATTCCGACCTACGGATTCGTGCCGCTTCGCCTGGACGCCGACACGCCGTTCCTGGATCTGTTCCACGGCAACGACGAGCGAGTTCCGGTCAGCGCGCTCGCTTTTGGACTGCCGGTTCTGCAGGAGGTCGTCAGCCGGTTCGCGGCGGTCAAAGGTGGGTAGCGGGACCGATCCGGACCCTCGGCTATATACTCGCCGCCTTATTCCACAGGAAGTCGCCCCCGCATGTCCACAACCGAGCTGATGGCCGGCGCCCACGCCTTCGTCTTCCCAGGTCAGGGTTCGCAGTACATCGGGATGGGGGCCGCACTGGCGGGTCGCTCACCGGTCGCGGCCGCCATTTTTGAGCGGGCGGATGCCGCGCTCGGCTTCAAGCTCTCGCGCCTCATGTTCGAGGGACCGGCCGACGACCTGGACGCGACCATCAACGCGCAGCCTGCAATCCTGGCCGCCAGCATGGCCGCACTCGAGCATCTGCGAGAGCGGGCCCGGGCAGCCGGTGTGACGCTGAACCCGTTGGTCGTAGCCGGCCACTCGGCCGGGCAATACGCCGCGGCCATCGCCGCCGGATCGGTCGACTTCGAGGAGGCCGTGCGGCTCGTTCGTGAGCGCGGCCGGATCATGCAGGAGCGGGGCATCGACGGCGGCATGGGCGCGGTCATCGGTCTGTCCGAAGCGCAGGCCGAGGAGGTCGTCAAGCAGGCCCGCAAGCTGGGGGAGATCTCGGTGGCCAACATCAATGCCCCGGGCCAGGTGGTCCTGTCGGGCGTCATCCCGGCCCTCGTCTTCGCCCTGGAGATGAGCAAGACGGTCGGCGCTCGACGCGCGGTGCAGCTCACCGTGAGCGTGGCCAGCCACTCCCCGCTGATGCGCCACGCGCGCGACGAGTTCGCCAAGGTTCTCGAGCGCGTCCCATTCCGCGACCCGACCGTGCCGCTGGTGGGGAACGTGCACGCGACCATGATCCGCAGCGCGGAGGGGCTCCGCGAGGAGCTGACCGATCACCTCGTGCACGGCGTCCAATGGGTGGCCACGATCCGCAACATGGCCGCCATTGGCGTGACCGATTTCGTCGAGGTCGGGCCGGGGCGGGTGCTGACCGGGCTCATCAAGCGCATCAGCCCCGAGGTCCAGGCGCACGCGCTGGACGAGACCGATGACGGCTGGCTGCCGGAGGCGCCGGCCAAACCGGCGGCCGCGGCCGAGACCGCGAAGCGCGGCGCGGCGCGTCGGAAGGACGCGAAGGAGGAGCCATGAGCGCCAACGGCCGCCGGGCCATGGTCACCGGGCTGGGGGTGGTGGCGCCGGTCGGCATCGGCAACCAGGCCGCGTGGGACAACCTGGTGGCCGGCCGGTCCGGCATTCGCGACGTCACCATCGCCGACCTGTCGGGGCAGGACATCCGGGTCGGCGGCGAGGTTCCCGATTTCGACCCCACCCTCGAGATGGATCCCAAGGACGTCCGACGCCACGACCGGGCGACCCAGATGGCGGTGGCCGCTAGCGCCGAGGCCCTGCGCGACGCGGGACTGATCAACGGCAGCAGCCAGATCCTGCCCGACGAAGCCGACCCGGATCGGATCGGGATGGTCTTCGGCTCAGGCTGTGGCGGAGTGAGCATCCTGCTCGAGAATGCGAAGAAGTACTGGGACGTTGGCGCCAACCGGGTGTCGCCGTGGACCATCCCCCACATGCTGGTCGACAGCCCGTCGGGGATGGTGGCCATCCAGTTCGGCATCCGCGGGCCGAACACCGCCGTCGTCAGCGCATGTGCCACCGGCAGCCACGCCATTGGCGAGGCGGCCGAAACGATCATCCGGGGCCAGGCCGACCTCATGCTGGGAGCCGGGACGGAGGCCGCGCTGGTGCCCCTGGCGTTTGCCGGGTTCGGCCAGATGCGGGCCCTCGGCACGCCCATCGACCCGGACACCGGCGAGTACGTGCCATCTATTGCCTCGCGCCCCTTCGATGTCACCCGCAACGGGTTCGTCATCGCCGAGGGTTGCGCGGTGCTCGTCCTCGAAGAGCTCGAGCACGCACTGGCGCGCGGGGCGCGCCCGATTGCCGAATTGGTCGGCTACGGGAGCGCGGCCGACGCGTTTCACATGGCCGCCCCGCCTGAGCGCGGGGAGGGCAGTCAGCGATCCATGCGCTGGGCGCTGGAGCGTGGGGGAATCGACCCGACGGAGGTTGACTACATCAACCCCCACGGCACCGGCACGCCGCTCAACGACCTGGCCGAGACGCAGGCCATCGAGGCCGTCTTCGGCGACCACGCCCGAAAGATGGCCATCAGCTCAACGAAGTCGATGACGGGCCACATGATGGGCGCGGCCGGGGCGTTCGAGGGCTGGGCATCGGTGAAGGTGCTGGACACCGGCTGGATCCCGCCAACCATCAACCTGAACCACCCCGACCCGGCGCTCACGCTCGACTACGTGCCCCACGTCGCGCGCCAGGCCGACGTCAAGGTCGCGCTCTCGAATTCCATGGGCCTGGGCGGCCACAACGGGACGATCATCTTCCGCAAGTACGAGGCCTAGGCGCCCGCACCGTCCTCGTCGCCCAGCACGTACAGCTCCGGTTCGTGGCGCGGTTCGTGGCCGGCCTGCGTCCGCACCCAGTCTCGCAGCGCGCTCTCGGCGGTGCTGAACGCCAGCTCGTGCCAGGGGATCTCGTCAACGGTGAAGTCGCGGACCTCGGTCGTCTCCACGCCCGGCAAAGCCTCGCCGCCGACCACCTGCGCCTCGTATATGAGGGTCACCACCGCCGCGTGGGGCCGCGAGTAGGCGCCGATCAGGGGCCCGACCTCGACCCGCAGCAACGTCTCCTCCTCGGTCTCGCGACGGGCCCCTTCCTGGGCCGACTCACCGACCTCCAGGAAGCCGCCGGGGTAGCTCCACAGCCCCAGGCCCGGCTCGATCCCCCGCCGCGCCAGGTACACGCGGCCCTCGCGCACCGGGAGGGTGCCCACTACCAGGCGCGGGTTGCGCCACGTGACGTGGCCGTCGGGACACACCAGTCGGGGGCGGTGGTCCTCCTCGAGCACCCGCTCGACCACGGCCTTGCCACAGGCGGGACAGAAGGCGGGCTCCTCGCCCAGGGTCAGGGGATAGGTCGTGGTGGCGTCGCGCTCCGGCATCGGTTCATGGTAGACCGCTCGTCGACCATCGCCCGCATCCCCCAGATGCGCGCTGGTCTACCCTTTCGTCCCCAGGCCCGGCACGCGACCGGGTCGAGTCACAACCGGTGAGGTGCCGTCATGGCTGACTACCCGGACCTCTACGCCGATGGCTTCTCGGTCACCGCCGGCCGATTCGGCGTCACACTGACCCTCCTCCGCTCGGAGCCAACCGGAGAAGCGGGCGCCCACGATGACCCGCGCGAGATCGTGGGGCGCATCCGCCTGAGTCCCAACCTCGCCAAGGCCATCGCCGACGCGCTGGGCAAGACGCTCGCCGCCGCGTCGCGAACCACTCAGCAGGGCGATACCACGACCCACTGATCATGACTCCGGTTCGCCTCTACAACTCGCTGACCCGCCGCGTCAAGCCCCTGGAGCCGATCGCGTCGGGGCAGGTCTCGATCTACACCTGCGGTCCCACCGTGTACCGGTACGCCCATATCGGCAACATGCGCAGCTTCCTGTTCGCTGACCTGCTGCGGCGCACGCTCGAGTACTTGGGGTACGAGGTGCGTCACGTCAAGAACATCACCGACGTGGGGCACATGCGCGACGACACCTTCGACACCGGCGAGGATCGTATCGAGGCGGCGGCCGAAGCGGAGGGCAAGCCGCCGATGGAGATCGCGGCCTTCTACACCGACGCCTTTCTGGCCGACGAGGCGTTGATCAACATCCTGCCGGTCCACGTCCAGCCGCGGGCCACCGACCACATCCCGGAGATGATCGACCTGACCCAGCGCCTGCTGGACGTTGGTCTCGCCTACGAGGTGAACGGCACGGTCTACTTCGACGTCAGCGAGTTCCCCGACTACGGCAAGCTGTCGGGCCAGCGGCTGGAGCAGATGCAGGCCGGCCACCGGGTGGAGGTCGAGACCGACAAGCGCGACCCGGAGGACTTCGCCCTGTGGAAGCGGTCGGAGCCGGGCCGCCAGATGAAGTGGCCGTCCCCCTGGGGCGAGGGCTTTCCGGGCTGGCACATCGAGTGCTCGGCCATGAGCCTCAAGCACCTCGGCGAGCGATTCGACATCCACACCGGTGGGATCGACAACAAGTTCCCCCACCACGAGGACGAGATCGCCCAGAGCGAGGGAGCGCTCGGCCACCCGGTCGTCAGCGCCTGGATGCACGGCGAGTTCCTGACCCTGGACGACGCCAAGATGGCCAAGAGCGCCGGCAACATCATCCGGGTCAGCGAGCTGCCCGAGAAGGGGTTCGCGCCGCTCGACTTCCGGTACCTGGCCCTGACCGCCCATTACCGGTCCAAGCTCGACTTCACCCATGCCGCCATGCACGCCGCGGCATCCGGTTTGGCGCGGCTGAGGCGGGCGGTTGAGGCGGGCGGATCGACCCAGACCGATGGCGGCTCGGTCGACCTCGCCGCCGAGCCGATGGCCGGCTACCGAGCGCGATTCGTGGCCGCGATCAGCGATGACCTGGGCCTTCCCACCGCGCTGGCGGTGGCTCACGGCGTGGCTGCGGCCGACGACCTGACGCCGGCCCAGCGCCGCGCGCTGCTGCTCGATTTCGACCGCGTTTTCGGGCTAAGCCTGGACGCGGTTCCGGAGGCGGATGATGGCGAATTGCCCGAAGGTGCGTCCGCGCTGTTAGAGGAGCGCGCTGCCGCCCGCGCCGCGCGCGACTACGCGACCAGCGACCGCCTCCGCGACGAGCTGGCCGCGATGGGCGTCGAGGTCCGGGACACGCCCACCGGCCAGATGGCCACCCGCCGCCGCCCCTGATGGGCTCGCGCGGTGAGCGCGAGTAGGATGCGTCGATGACCGAGGAGCGACGCCTGGTCACGGTCCTATTCGCCGATGTCACCGGCTCGACGGCGCTGGGCGAGGCGCTCGATCCAGAGGACATGCGGGCACTGCTGGGACGCTACTTCGCGATTGCCAAGGACGTCGTGGCCCAGCACGGCGGCACGCTGGAGAAGTTCATCGGGGACGCGGTGATGGCCGTGTTCGGGTTGCCCGCGGCCCACGACGATGATGCCGCGCGGGCCGCGGCATCCGCGCTTGCCCTGCGCGATCGGGTCCGCGAGGACCCGGGACTGGGCGATCGGCTGCCGATTCGGCTGGGGCTGAGCACCGGCGAAGTGGTGGCCGCCATGGGCGGAGAGGGACGGGACTTCCTGGTCACCGGCGACGCGGTCAACGTCGCGGCCCGCCTGCAGCAGGGCGCGGCGAGCTGGGAGATCGTATGCAGCGAACGGACGGCGCGGGCGGCTGGCGACGGGTTCGCGTTTGGACCTGTGCTCGAGATCGAGGCACGCGGCAAGGCAGCCCCGCTCCGAGCGCAGCGGTTGGAAGGTGCGGTGGCAGCCCGGCCGCGGGTGCGCCTCCCGTTCCTCGGTCGAGACGCCGACGTGGCCCAGCTTGAGCTGACCGCCGGGCGGGCGATCCGCGAACAGCGGCCCTATCTCATCACCATCACGGCTCCCGCGGGGACGGGTAAGACGCGACTCCTCGAGGAATTCCTCGAACGTTTGCCGGAGCTGCATCCGGAGGCCCGCGTGGTCACGGCTCAGTGCCTGCCATACGGCCAGCGACTTACCTATTGGCCGCTGCATGCCCTACTCCGCCAGCTGCTCGACCTGCCGGAGGGCGTCGACCCGGACCGCATGCGGGAGGCGGCGCAGGACTGGCTCGAGGCCGCCGGGGATGCGGCCCCCAGGCGCACCTCTGAGCTGCTGGCCGCGACCTTCGGCGCGGGCGAGGGTGAACCGATGGACCGGGCCGAGCTCTTCTCCGCGTGGCGAGCCGCCGTCGAGACCGCCGCCGGCCAGCGACCGTTGGTCGTCGTCGTCGAGGACCTTCACTGGTCGAGCGACAGCCTGCTCGATCTGATCGAGATCATCCTCCAGCCGCGAGGCGACTCCGCCCTGCTGATGATCGTGCTGGCCAGGCCGGAACTGCTGGATCGACGGCCGAGTTGGGGCGGCGGGCGGCGGAACTACGTGTCTCTGGCGCTCGAGCCGTTGGACGACCTGGCCATCAGCGCGCTCGTGGACTTCCTGCTCCGCGGCCCGCCGCCGGAGGTGGTCCAGGTCGTCGTCTCTCGGGCCGAGGGGAACCCGTTCTATGCGGGGGAGCTGGCTCGCACGATCCAGGAGCGGGCCTCGTCGCTGGATGACCCGGCCGCGGTCGAGGCATTGATCGCGACTCTCCCAGACACGGTGCACGCTACCGTCCTGGCCCGGTTGGACCTGCTGCCGGCCGCCCCGCGCCGCGTGCTGCAGCTGGGATCGGTCTTTGGACGGACCTTCAGCGTGGCCGGCGTGGCCGCTCTCGCGCCGGAGTTGGCTGATGAGGTGGCGGCAGCGGTAGACCACCTGCTGGAACACGACCTGATCCGGGTCAGCGGTGGCGATGAGCTGACGTTCCGGCACATCCTGATCCGGGAGGTGGGCTACCAGACCCTGCCCCGCGCCGAGCGGGCTCGCCTCCATGGTGCTGCGGGCGCATGGCTGGAGGGGCAGGCGGTCGGCCGCGAAGGGGAACAGGCCGAGCTCGTCGCATTCCACTTTCGGGAGGCGATCACGCTGGGCACCGCCGCCGGAATGGAGCTGGATCCTGCCCTGTTCAGCAAGGCGGTCGCATGGCTGGGACGGGCGGCTGACGCCGCGTTCGCCGGCGCCGCCTACGAGGAGGCCTCGCGTCATCTCCAGGCGGCGATCGAGATCGCGCCCCGCGAGGAGCTGCCGGAACTGTGGGTCCGCCTCGGCGACATCTTCGGGGGCGGAAATCGGGCACTCGAAGCATTTGCATCGGCGGCCCGCGTGGGTTGGGAGCTGGGCCGACCAGTCGATTTCATCCTTCGCGCCAAGAGCGGGCAGCTCATGGTGCTCGGTCGCTGGGGAGGGTCGGTGGGATCTCCGCTGTCGCAGCAGCAGATCGACGACATCGTGGAAGAGGTCCGCGCGCTGCGGGAAGAGGCTTCGGACCGCACGGTCGTGGCGTGGTCACTGGTGGCCGAGTCGTTCCTGCCTTTCGAGGCAGCCACCAGCGCTCGAGTGCCAACCGAATCGGACTGGGCAGCGGCCAAAGTCATCGGCGAGCGCGCCGCAGCGATGGCTCGGGAGCTGAATGACGCTCCGCTTCTGAGCGCCGCTCTGGACGGAGTGTCCGCATTCACCCTCGGCTTTGATCCGGTTGAGGGTCTCGCGCTGACGCGCGAGCGGCAGGCTATAGAAGACCGCCTGCCGCTGTATGAGCGGACTGACATCCACAACATGGTGGCCTGGAGCTCGTCCGCGCTGGGCGAACTGGACGACGTCTATCAAGCCGCCGACAGCATCCTGCGCGACCTGGCTCCCAACCAGGCCCAGGCGACTGCTCTCAGCCTGGCGGCATGGAAGGCATGGGCCCTTGCGTTGCTGGGGCGCTGGGATGACGTGGGTGGCGCCGTCGAGCGGGCCGCGGGGCTCTGGGAGGACAGCGGCAGGCTCTCGGCTGGCTTCGCCCTGCACGGCTTTATGGCCGCTGCCGAGGTCGGCTGGGCGCGGGGCGACGATCGGCTGAGCAGCCGGGCCAAGGCGGTGCTGCTGGGCATCAGCGAGCAGTTCCCGGCGGGTCATCTGTTTCACCGGCTTTCCGCGTTTGCGGCTCCCGACCCAGCCGACCTGGTCCAATCGGTCGTCCTCGACTGGGAGCCGTACGTGACCCGCCTGCATCTGGTGGAACGGGTCGTATCGCTGTGCGTAGACCGTGGTCAGCTCGTCCCGCAGGAGGCGCTCGACACCCTGGTGACTGAGGCCCAGTCCCGCGGCCAGCGGTTGCTGGCTGCCCAGGTGCTCCGTGCCCGCGGCGTGCAAAGCCGGTCAGCGGACGATCTGCGGCAGGCATTGGAACTGTTCCGAAGCTTTGGAGCCAAGCCCTTGGTGGCTCGCGCCGAAATCGAGCTGGGGAACTTGATCGGCGATGCCGACCTGACGGCCTCGGGGACCGCCACGCTCGAGGCGCTGGGCGACCTGGCGCACCTGGGGCGCGTGGCCGCCGTCCCTCGCTGAACGGTCGCGGGCTCTAGCCGCTCGACTCTGCGGCCAACAGGTCGGGCAGGGCCGCGAAGAAGGCCGATCGAGCCCGCATCGGACCCAGGCCGGTGTCGCGGGCCGCTCGATGGCTCGCCAGGTCGGTGTGCGGGCCGAACAACACAGTCCGCGGACGCCGGCCCTCCTCGCCGCCATCCCGCCACGCCGCGATAGCCACGCCCCAGTCGGGCTCACGGTCGCCCCAATCGACCACCAGCACGTCGACATCGCGGGCGGGTGGCAGCTGACTCGGCTCGTCCACCCGCGCGACGCTGGCCCCGGCGCCCATGACCAGACTCTCGATCCGCGAGGCGGTCATCAGGTCCCGAACGAGGGCCACGACCCGAATCACATCGGGCGGTCGTGGGTCAGACGGAAGGCTCGTCGATCAGCTCTCCTTCGGGCCCAGATGGCGGCCCATTCCCGTTCGGCGCAGGCCCGATCGGACCTTGTCCGTTGGGGGCGTTGTGGTCGACCACGTACCGGGCGATGCGCAAGGGAAAGACCCCGACCACGACCGGGGCCCGAACGTCGACCGATAGCTCGACGCCCAGCTCGTCGCGGATCCACAGCTCCTCGAGCTTGGCCGCTTCGCGGGCCGGGACGCCGATATACGCGGACGCCCCATTGCGGCTGATCCGCACCACGGCATCCGGCTCATCGAGCCCGAACCGGCGCCGCAGCTCAGCCACCGGGACATAGGGGCGTGAGCACACGAAGCGCCGCAGGCTGGAGGTGCTCGGCCGCTTGGTCGCGGACATTGGGCGAGTCTAACCCGGGTCGGGGTCGCCCGCAGAAGCGGCCGCCGGCTCCTCAGCCTGCCCGTGGCTCCAACCCCGCGCAGCCTCCACGGCCCGGCGGATGAGCCGCTTGGACGGTGCCCCCTCGGGCGCACCACCCTCGTCGGCGGGGTACGAGCGCAGGCGGAGCCCGATTTCACGCACCCCCGAGGGGTGGACATCGGTCCCGTCGATGCGGATGGTCGGCGAGCCGGGGAACTGCAGGAACTGCGCATCCTCCGGGCTGCTGACCGCGATCATCTGGATCGGCGTCTCGAAGGCATCCTCGATGAGGACCTCGACCAGCCGCTGGCGGGCGGTCATGTAGTACGGGTCGGCGTCCCAGAACAGCAACTCGACGCGCATCGGTCAATCCGTATCCCGGTCAGCCGGTTGACAGGCCGATGACCAGGCACGCCACCGCGATGCTCGCAAGTCCCGCACCGAGCCAGATGCGCCGTCGTTCGGCGCCGGTCATGCCTTCGCGCAGCGAGGCGCCCGGCGGACGGGCGCGCCCGCGCCAGGTCTGGTAGCGCTCGGCGTTCTGCTCGCGCGCCTCGCGCTGGCGATACGACCGCCAGGCGGGCCATCCGATGGCCAGGCCGGCCACCCCCGCTACCAGCGCCGTGATCAGCAGGACGCCGGTCACGCCTGTTGGCCGTTCATGCCAGTTGAGCAGCGGGCTGGCCGGCCGCTGCCGCGTCCACCAGCCAGGTCACGCGCTCGGCACGAACCCGGGCCGCAGGCAGGTCAGCGCCCCCTCGGACCGCGGCCAGGGTCTCCGCCTTGTCCGCCCCCACCACAACGAAGGTCACCTGTCGGGCCGCATTCAGGACCGGGTAGGTGAGCGTCAGCCGGGGCGTGTCGTATCCCGGAGGCCAGGTTGCCACCACCAGGCGATCACTGATCATCAGGGCGTCATCTCCCGGGCACAGCGAAGCGGTATGGCCGTCCACACCCATCCCCAGCCAGACCAGGTCGAGTGTCGGAACCTCGTCCACCGCAGCGTCGGCCACTCGTCTCAGCTCGTCTTCGTAGTCACGAGCGGCGCGATCGAGGTCGGCCGCCTCGCCGCGCATGCGGTGCACGGCCTCGGCCCTTAGGCCGGGCAGGTGGGCCAGCAGCGACTCGCGCGCCGCGCCGTAGTTGGAGTCAGGATCGTCGGGCGGCACGGCACGCTCGTCGGACCACAGGATCTCGACTTGTTCCCACGCGACCCGTGTCACCCGCGGCGCGGCCCGCAGGAGGTGGAAGGCGGTGTGCGGGGTACGTCCCCCTGACAGGGCCACCAGGAAGCGTCCATGGTGCCTGACGGCGTGCCGGGCGGCCGTCACGAAGCCGTCGGCGGCGGCGGCTGCCACCGCCGCGGGCGTGGGCAGGACGACCGTCTCGAGGCTCATGCCGCCACTTGGCGTGCCGCGGCCAGCAAGATCCCCGCCGCGCGCAGCGCATCCTCGTAGATCGGATCGCGGTGATCGAGCACGAGCTGCCGGCGCAGCACGTCGGCCTCGGTCTCGGGGGTCAGCGGGATGCGCCGCAGAAGAGCGGTCATGCCATCCGCGTTGGTGACGATGGTGGCCTCGTCCGCCGGGCGGTCGATGATGAACTCGGCGGAACCCGCCTCCCCGAATGCGCGAAGGCGAACCGCAAGCAGCTCACCGGGTGGGACGGCATTGGTGGGGACCGGGTCAATGGCCAGGTCGACCATCTCGTAGTGCCCTTCCAGACCGAGACGGACGCCGCCAGGCGTCATCGGTTCCCTGGACTGCGCGCGACGCCAGGCCAGCCGAGTCGCGATCCAGCCCGCGTATAGCACCGCCTGGGCCTCCGGAGAGGCCGAGCCAGTGACCGTTTCGTGCCCGGGCACCGTCCCGCTCTTGGAAGACGGGTCGGGAACGGCGTATTGGATGCGCAGTCGAGACAGGTTGAGTAGGTAGCGGCGAAAGCGCGGGGCGTCGAAGAACTGGGCGGTCAGTTCCTGCCACGGCGCGAGGCGCTCCCATGCGATGTCCCCGACCCCCGCCCGGCGCCGGATCACTCCCAGCCGCCGGAGGCCGGCCAGCAGGTCGCTGAAGTTCGACGAGTTCACCACCAGGCGGTCCCCCAGCTCCACCAGCTGGTCAAAGATCGGGTCGCCGAATGGAGGCTCGTGTGGCCACCAGACGTGGGTCGGCAGGTCGTGAATCATGAGCGGGGCGACGATTCCGTCCAGGTGACGCGCCGCCTCGCCGCGGACGGTTAGCGCCAGCTGCTCAAAGCAGACCCTGCCTGCCCCGTTCTCGCCGTCGCTGCAATGCGTCACGATCCGGGCGTCGAGAGGGTCTCCTTCGGCAGCCGGGTCGGCCTGGAGCACGATGGCCCGGGACGGGTGGCGGGTGCCCAGGCTGAGCAGGGTTTCCAGCACGCGGTTGGCCGCGGGCTCGTCGGGTACGGTCACGATCAGGTTCAGGACCGACGTGCGGGCGTTGGTGAGACCCTTTTCGGTGACCACCACGCCGTCGCCGGGGCCGACTGCCCGGGCGGAGCCGGTGGTGGCCTGCGTCCACAGCCGCGTCAGCTCAGCCTCGACCTCGCGACACGTCGTGCCGCGCATCTCCCAGTACGGGGTCGCGGCGGGCGCCAGGCTCACGGTCGTCGCCACTCCCGCCCGTCGCGGGCCAGCAGCCCGTCCGCGGCCGGGGGTCCCCAACTGCCAGCGGCATAGAAGTGGATGGGACCTCCCTGGCCCGCCTGCCAGGCATCGACGATTGGATCCAGGATCTGCCAGGCTCGCTCCACCTCGTCGTCCCGCGTGAACAGCGTCGAGTCACCAACCATGCAGTCGAGTAGCAGCGTCTCGTAGGCGTCGGGCGAGTCAACCGCGAACGAGCTGCCATAGCGGAAGTCCATGTTCACGCCGCGGATGTTCAGCCCAGGCCCGGGCACCTTGGCCCCGAACCGGAGCAGGATGCCCTCATCCGGCTGGATCCTGATGGCAAGCACGTTGGGATCGATCTCCGGCGCTCCGGCCCGCCCGAACAGTGCCAGCGGGGCGCGCCGGAACTGGACCGCGATCTCGGTCACCCGCGAGGCGAGCGCCTTCCCGGTCCGGATGTAGAACGGCACGCCCGCCCAGCGCCAGGAGTCGATCCCCAGCTTGACCGCGACATAGGTCTCCGTCTCGGAGTCGGGAGCCACCTCCGGCTCGTCGCGGTAGGCGATCACCTTCTCGCCCTGGACCCAGCCGCTGATGAACTGGCCGCGGACCGTGTTGTGCGCTACATCCTCGGGCGACATCGGCTTGACTGCGCGCAGCACCTTGAGCTTCTCGTCGCGCAGGTCGTTGGGCTCGAACTCGACCGGAGGCTCCATGGCGAACACGGCGAGCAGCTGGAGGACGTGGTTCTGGACGATGTCGCGCAGCGCCCCGGTCTGGTCGTAGAACTCCCCCCGCCCCTCGACCCCCACCGTCTCGGCCACCGTGATCTGGACCGAGTCGATGTAGCGCCGATTCCAAATCGGCTCGAACAGGCCGTTCCCGAAGCGGAAGACGGCCAGGTTCTGAACGGTCTCCTTGCCGAGGTAGTGGTCGATCCGGAACACCTGCTCCTCGCTGAAGACCTCGGAGATCTGGCGGTTCAGGGTGGCGGCCGACCGCGCGTCCGATCCGAATGGCTTCTCGACCACGACCCGGGTCCAGCCCTGGCGCCCACTGGTCCGCACGCTGCTCCCGGCCAGGCCGGCGGCGCCCAGGTGGCTGATCACGTCCGGGGTCAACGACGGCTGGACGGCCAGGTAGAAGAGGCGATTGCCCGCCGTCCCGCGGTCGCGATCGATCCGATCCAGGCGCCGGGCCAGGGCAGCGTAGGCCTCGGGATCGTCCAGATTGCCCTGTTCGTACTCGATCCCGGCGGTGAAGGCCGCCCAGACCGATTCCTTGACCGGGCGGTTCCGGCTGAACAGGTCGATTCCCTCCAGGAGGTGGGCGTGAAACTCCTCGCCGCTCATCGGGCGACGGGCGAAGCCGACAACGGTGAACTCGGGTGGCAAGAAGCCGCCCAGGGCCAGGTTGTAGAGAGCCGGGGCCAGCTTGCGCCGGGTCAGGTCGCCGGTAGCCCCGCAGATGACCATGGTGCACGGCTCGGGCATGCGCTCCTGGCGCAGACCCTGGCGCAGCGGATTGACCGATGCGGTTGCGGGCGTGGTGGGCGCGGATGTCATCGGCTCAGGCAGATCCGTCCGTGCCCTCGGTCGTCTTCACCGCATGGCCCCCGAACTCGTTGCGCAGGGCCGCCAGGACGCGGTCGGCATAGCTGTCGGGTGAGCGGCGGCTGCGCAGGCGCTGGATGAGCGCCAGGGTGATGACCGGAGCGGGCACATCGTGGGCCAGGGCGTCGGCAACCGTCCATCGCCCCTCGCCCGAGTCGGCCACCCAGCCCGCGATCCCGGCCAGGTCATTGCCCTCCTTCTCGAAGGCGCGAGCCGCCAGTTCCAGCAACCACGAGCGGATGACGCTGCCGTGGTCCCACAGCCGGGCGATGGCGGCCAGGTCGAGGTCGTAGTCGGAGGCGTGGAGGATGTCGAACCCCTCGCCATAGGCCTCCATCAGGCCGTACTCGATCCCGTTGTGGACCATCTTCACGTAGTGACCGGCCCCGGCCGGCCCGCAGTATAGGTAGCCATTGGGCGGTGCGAGGGTGGCCACCACCGGCTCGAACCGATCGAACACGTCGCGCTCGCCGCCGACCATGGCGCAGAAGCCAACCTCCAGGCCCCACACCCCGCCCGACACGCCCATGTCCAGGAAACGCAGGCCGCGGGCCGCAAGCTCCGCGGCGCGACGGGCGCTGTCCGCAAAGTTCGCATTGCCGGAGTCGACGATGACGTCCCCCGTCTCGAGCCGGTCGGCGAGCCGCTCGATCAGTCCTTGGGTGGGATCGCCGGCCGGCAGGCTGAGAAGGACGTGGCGCGGAGCTCGCAGCGCGGCGCATAGCTCCTCGATCGACCCAACTGCGGTGATCTGCCCGTCGTTCTCCGGCTCCGCCGCGATGTCGGTCGCCACCGCCGACGTCCGGTTCCAGGCCACGACCGGATGACCGCCGCGCGCCAGGCGTCGCGCCATGCCGGCCCCGATCCGGCCCAGTCCCACGATGCCGACCTGCATGCGCCTCCTCCTTTGGTCCGGATGATGAACTACGCGACCGGGCTGCCCAGCGCCTCGGCGACCAGTTGGCTGACGCGCGCCAGCCCGTCCTCGGCATCGGCCGCGTGCAGGCGCAGGACACGCCGCCCGCGCCGTTGCAACGCGGCGAGGTCACCCGCGGCCTGGGCCGCCAGCAGCGTACCGAAGGTCTCGACCCGGCCGGGGATGGGCAGGTCGCGTTGCGGATCCGCGGTCAGCATGAGGTACACCCCGGTGTCGGGACCGCCCTTGTGGAGCTGGCCGGTCGAATGCAGGTAGCGCGGGCCGATGCCGGCCGTCGTGGCGGCGCCCAGCGCGTCGCGGACGGAAGCCCGGAGGCGCGCGAGACCCGCGACGACCGCCGGGTCGGGCGGCAGATAGGCCAGGATCGCGAAGTAGTCGCCCTCGGCCAGCGTTCCCAGCAGCGCCCGCACAGCCGCTGCCACGCTCGGCGGCGCGTCGCCCAGGGCGGCCGGATCGGCGGATGCCGCAAGGCCTGGTTCGGCCACGATCGGCATCGGGCTGCGGAAGGCGCCGTCGCGCCGGTATTCGGACAAGAGGGCTTCCGTCGCGGCCTTGGCCTCGGCCACGTCGGGCTGGTCGAAGGGATCAACGCCCAGGACGATCCCGAGCGCCGCGGTCGCCACCTCCCAGCGCACGAACTCGCCACCCACCGCCTCACGCCGACTCAGGGTCAGCTCGTGGACCGGATGTCCGGCGGCGCGCAGCTCGCCGGCCAGCTCACGCATCTCATCGGACTCCGGCTCGCCGGCCTGGCTGGCCAGGACGAAGCAGCGGTCGGCTCCGTATTGCTCGGCCTCGGCCAGTGGCTCGCCGACGACCGGGACCACGCCACGTCCCGCTTTGCCCGTGCTCTCGGCAATGAGCTGCTCGACCCAATCCCCCAGGCTGGCCAGCCTGGGGGTGGTCAACAGGGTGAGCTTGTCGCGCCCCGCCAGCGCTGCTTCGCCGATGACCGCCGCCAACTGCAGGCCCGGGTTGTCAGCAGCCGGTTGGCGGCACGCGGCGGCCATGGCCTGCGCCTCGTCGAGAAGAGCCTCTACATCCGCGCCGCGCAGGGCGGCCGGGACCAGCCCGAAGACCGACAGGGCGGAGAACCGGCCGCCGACCGACGGCTCGCCTTCCACGATGGCCCGAAATTCCTGGGCCCGGGCCAGCTCGGCCAGCGGGGTGTCCGGGTCAGTGATGGCCACGAAGTCGAGGGCGGGGACGACGTCGGCCAGGCTGGCATGGAATGCGAGGGTCTCGGCCGTGGTGCCCGACTTGGACGAGACGCACAGCAGGGTCCGGGCCGCCGTCGCCCAGCTGCGGAAGCCCCGGACCGCGTCCGGGTGGGTGGAGTCGCAGACCCGCAGGGTGCTCGTTCCTTCGAACAGCCGGGCGCACAGCTCAGGTGCCAGGCTGGACCCGCCCATACCGAGCACCGCGGCACGCCGATACCCATCGCGGGCGACACCCGCGGCCAGATTCCGAATCTCGCCCACCCGCCGCGCCATCGCATCGGGGAGGTCAAGCCATCCGAGCCAGGCGGCCACGTCGGCCGGGGCGTGCCCGCTCTCGGCCCACAGGCCGCCGTCGCGATCCCACAGTCGCTCGGCCACCCGCTCGGCCGTCCACCGATCCAGCCGGGCGGCGATGGCGTCGTCGAGCGGGCCGCTCATGCGGTGGCGAGTGCCCTCCGCTTGGCGTCGATGGTCGCCATCAGCTCGTCGAACGAGGCCCCGAAGGACCGCACGCCCTCGTCGATGAGCTCGTCGGTGACCTGCCGCATCGAGATGCCAAGCGCCTCCACCTCGGCCACCGCCTTGGCGGCGGCGGCGAAGTCAGCATCCAGCGTCCGGCGCAGCTCCCCGTGGTCGAGCATCGCGGCGATCGTCTCGCGCGGCATGGTGTCGACCGTATCGGGCCCGATCAGGGCCTCGACGTACTTCACGTCACGGTAGGTGGGGTCCTTGGTCGAGGTGCTGGCCCACAGGCAGCGCTGGACACGGGCACCGGCGGCCCGAAGCTCCGCGAACTCCTCCCCGCCGAAGATCTCCCCAAAGGCCTGGTACGCGAGCTGGGCATTGGCCACGGCCGCGGTCCCTCGCGCTCGGCGCGCGGCATCGGTATCCAGCGCGTCCAGCACGCGGTCGACCTTGGTGTCGACCCGGCTCACGAAGAAGCTCGCCACCGACGCAATGCGCGACACGTCGCCGCCCTCCGCTCGCCGGCGGCGCAGGCCGCGCAGGTAGGCCCGCGCCACGTCGCGGTAGACGTCGACCGAGAACATGAGGGTCACGTTGATGTTGATGCCCTCCGCGATCGCGGTCTCGATGGCGGGCAGGCCGGCTGGGGTGGCCGGGATCTTGACGAAGATGTTCGGACGATCGACCCGGGCCCACAGCTCCCGGGCCCGGTCCAGGCTGGCCTGACTGTCGTTGGCGAGGCCCGGCTCGACCTCGATCGAAGCCAGCCCGTCGGCGGCGTCGGCGCCGTCGTACACCGGGCGCAACAGGTCGGCGGCGTCGCGGATGTCCCCGACCGCGATGGCCTCGTAGATGGCCTGCCCATCCGCGCCATCCGCATGCAGGCGACCGATGAGGCCGTCGTAGTAGCCCCCCGCGATGGCCTTGGCGAAGATGGTCGGGTTGCTGGTCAGACCCCGAATGCCCTCCCCGATCAGCGCGCCCAGACCTCCCGAATCGATGAGCTGGCGATCGATGGAGTCGATCCACGGGCTCTGCCCGAACTCGGCGTACAGCCGCTGGAGCGTGTTCATGGACCGATACCTCCTCAACGCGCGGCCACGTCAGCCGGAACCGGCGCGGCCGTGCCCGTCACCAGGTCCCGGGCCGCGGCGGCGATGGCCGCGGCATCGATGCCGGCCGCGGCGAGCTGCTCCGCCGGCGTCGCCGAGCCGGGCATGGCCCGCACCGCCAGCTTCACGATCCGCGGTCGCTCGGGGACATCGGCGAAGACCTCGAGCACGGCGTCCCCGAGCCCGCCCTCGGGCCAGTGATCCTCGACCGTCAGCAGCCGGCCGGTAACGGCCGCAGCCTCGCGGAGGACCTCCGCATCGATGGGCTTGACGCTATATAGGTCGATGACCCGGGCGCCGATGCCCTCGCGGGACAGCTCGTCGGCGGCGGCCAGCGCCTGGTGGAGCGTGATCCCGGCCCCGATCAGGGTCACCTGGTCGTCGGGTGAGCTGCGTACGACGCGCGCCCCGCCGATGGGGAACGCCTCGCCGGGCGGGTAGATGACCGGGGTCTTCTCGCGGGTCGTGCGCAGGAAGACGACGCCCGGCAGGTCGACCATCTGGGCCACCAGGGCCGCGGCCTGGTTCGCGTCCGACGGGTACAGCACCGTGCTGCCGTGGACGGCGCGCATCATGGCCAGGTCCTCGAGCGCCATCTGGGACGGGCCGTCCTCGCCGATGGACACCCCGGCGTGGGACCCGACCAGGGACAGGTTGGCCCGGCTCACGGCAGCCATCCGGATGAAGTCGTAGGCGCGGGTCAGGAAGGCGGCGAAGGTCGACGCGAAAGGACGCCAGCCGCGGACCTGCATCCCGACCGCCGCGGCCACCATCTGCTGCTCGGCGATGTACATCTCGAAATAGCGGTCCGGGTGCGCCTGGCGGAAGATCTCGGCATACGTCGAATTGCTCACCTCGCCGTCGAGGGCGACGACCTCGCGACGGGCGGTTCCGACCGCGGCCAGGGCCTCGCCATAGGCGCGGCGGGTGGCTTCGGTGGTCCCGACCTCGTAGGCTGGCAGACGGACGACGTCTGGCTCCGGACGCGGACGGATCTCGATCGTCTGATCCGGCGGTGACACCGAGACCCGAATGTGGCGGAGTCCGCCCAGCTCGGCGATGGCAGCCTCGGGATCGGCCAGCGCCTTGCCGTGGAACCCGTTCTGGTTGGCCACCGCGGCCACGCCGTGACCCTTCTCGGTGCGGGCCACGATCATCGTCGGCCTGAGCTCGGTCCGCGCGGCATCGGTATAGGCCTGGTCTATCTCGGCGACGTCATGCCCATCGATGGCCATCGCATTCCAGCCCGCGACCTGCGCCCGGCGGACGTACGCGTCCAGGTCCCAGCCATGCATCGTCTCGCCGGTCTGGCCCAGCCGATTCACGTCCAGGATGGCGGTCAGGTTGTCGAGTCCCGCGTGGGCGGCGTGCTCCATGGCCTCCCACATCGACCCCTCGGCCATCTCGCTGTCGCCGCACAGGACCCAGACCCGATACGGCAGCTGGTCGAGCTGCTTGCCGGCCAGCGCCACGCCGACGCCGATCGGCAGTCCCTGGCCCAGCGAACCGGTGGCCACGTCGACCCACGGCAGGACGGGGGTGGGATGGCCCTCGATCCGGCTGCCGAGGCGGCGGAATGTGAGCAGCTCGGCGTCGTCGATCGCGCCGGCCGCGGCGTATATCGCGTACAGGAGCGGACTGGCGTGCCCCTTGCTGAAGATGAGGTGATCGTTGCGCGGGTCGTCCGGCCGGTTGAAGTCGTAGCGTAGATGACCGGCCAGGAGGACGGCCATCAGGTCGGCCGCCGACATCGACGAGGTGGGGTGGCCCGAGCCGGCGGCACTCGAGGCGCGGATCGAATCCACCCGGAGCTGTTGGCCAAGCTCGCGCCAGAGGTCGAGATCGTGCTCCCGGGTCACGGTCCGCATGATACCCATCGAGGGCGATCCTGCGGGTTCAGGCGCCTGGAAAACGAAAGCGGCGCCCCGGAGGGCGCCGCCTGGCGTATGGGTGCCGGCCGCTGCCGGCACCATCGGTCTATCCGCGAACGAGGCGGAAGCAGTCGCTGCAGTAGACAGGGCGCGTGCCGGTCGGCTTGAAGGGCACTTGCGTGTCCTTGCCGCACCGGGCGCAGACCGCGTCGTGCATCTCCCGCGGGCCACGGTCGTAGGAACCACCGCCGCCGTAGCCTCCGCCGGAGCCGTAGCTGCTGCTGCCCCCGTACCCGCCCGACGCGCGACGCTGCGCGCGGCAGGACGGACACCGCTTGGGCGGCGACGTGAAGCCCTTCTCCGCGAAGAAGCTCTGCTCCGATGCGGAGAAGACAAATTCGGTCCCGCAGTCTGAACACGTCAGGACCTGGTCGGAATAGGTCACCCTGGACCTCCCACTATGAGTTGAACCTTCCGGTTCGCGCTCGCTCGGTGTACCGGCCACGGGTCTTACCACTACCCCGTGAGCCGACGAAACCGTGGTGGGAGGGGAGGGAAAGGCTCTGGACGCCGGACGAGCAGTCCGGAACGGCCGAAAGTCTACCATTCGATTGTGCGTCCGGTCCTCATGACCATCGTCGGGGTCCTGATCGCAGTCGCCGGAGCGATCTGGATCCTCCAGGGATTGAACGTGATCATCTCGGCGAGCTTCATGACGGGCAGCCGGATCTGGGTCGTGATCGGAGCCGTGGCGGTGGTCGGCGGACTGGCCCTCAGCTGGTGGGGGTGGTCTCGGCGTTGAGGGCCGCGCCGGCCCGCTGCAGCTGGCGCCCCGCCCAGACGCATCCGGCTGCCAACGAGGCCAACCAGGCGGCCAACAGGGCCGACAGCAGGGCGTAGCCTCGCATCAGGCCGACCAGGTCCTCGACGCCGTCGAAGGAATTGATCCGGTAGGCAAGTGCGCGGATCGCGGTCTCAACGGTGCGCAGATCGGCCGCGACGACTTCGAGGTCCGGGTGGAAGGTCTCGACCTCGGTGGCCAGGGCCTCGGAACGGGTGGCAAGGATGTCCAAGTCTCCCGAAACGTCCTCGAAGGACTGCGACGTGCCGGCGAACGGTTGCTGGCCGAGGATGGTGACGTTCAGGGCCTCCGCCAGATCTCCGGTGCTGGTCGCCAGCCGATCCAGCAGACGGGCGGCGTCGTCCAGCGTCTCCTGCACGCTGCCCAGCGAGGCGGAGGCGTCCTGCAGCGTGGTCGCGCTTGAGCCCATCAGCGCGGCAGCCTGGGCCAGGGAAATCGCCGTGGCCTGTCGGTCGGCCTCAAGCCGCTCGTCAAGGTCGCGCATGGCCACCAGCCCGCCCAGCCAGGCGACCATCATCACCGTGGTCAGGACAAGCCCAACCACCCCGAACCAGACCAGCCCCCTTGCCAGCCTGCGCGCCGGAAGCCCGAGCACGTCCATTTCCACCTTCGCTAGCTGGTGGTGGCCAGTCTGGCACCCGCGGCGGCCACATCCTCCAGGGCCAGTGCCCCGTCCCCGGGTTGCCGGTCGACCGCGGCCACAGCATCGGTCAGGACCGCGACGGCGAATCCGCGATCCACCGCGTCCAAGGCCGTGGCCCGAACGCAGTAGTCAGTGGCCAGGCCCCCGATGACCACCCGCGCGACGCCTTGCTCACGGAGCATGGATTCCAGCTCCGTGGGTCGATCCGTGCCCGTTACCGGGTCGCGCATCGTGAAGCCCGAGTAGCCGTCCTCCCCGTTGCTCCCCTTGCGGACCGATGGCCCGGCCACGACCAGGTCGGGATGGAACGCGGCGCCCCAGGTGTCGGTCACGCAATGCACCGGCCAGATCCCCCCGTCCTTGGCGAAGTGCGGCGTGGAAGGCGGATGCCAGTCCTGCGTGTAGATCACGGTCGCTCTGGCCTCCAGGGCCCGTCGAATTTCGGCGTTCAGCCGCGGAACGATGTCAGCCCCACCCCGAACGCTCAGGCTGCCGGATGGGTCGGCAAAATCGTTTTGGACGTCAACCACCAGCAGCGCGGTGGTGGAGTCATATCGGGCCATGAGCCGATGGTAGCCGGTGGCTTTCGGGGGTTCAGTACACGCCGCGAATGAAACGGTGGGTCCGCGACCGATATTCCGTGTATCCCGGGTATCGATCCGCGAGCCATCCTTCCTCCCGACGGGCTTTCAGGTCAAGGACGATAGCCAGGACCAGGGCGACGACCAAGGCCGGGAGGCTGAGGGTCACCAAGGCCCACCCCAGGCCCAGCCCCACGATCCCGGCATACATCGGGTGGCGGACCCGGGCGTAGATTCCGTCCTGGACCAGGCTGGCGTCGTCGCGGGGTCGAGGCAAGGCCGTGAGGCTGTCGCCGAGGCGTCGCGCGGCCCGCATCACTACCCATCCTCCGATTCCGACCAGCAGCGCACCCTGGATCACGAACGGCCAGCTGGAAGGCCACTCTTCGATCGCCGCCGGGAGGGCCAGCGCTCCCAGGATGGCGACCAGGAGAATCAGCGCCACCTGGAGCAGGACCCAACCCTCGCCGCGCCGACCGAGCGCCGGTATGGGACTCACGAGCCGGGCGTCAGCCCATCAGGTGTCGCAATCGGCGCACGGCACGGGCCGCTGGGCCACGTGGCCGTCGTGGCGGCGCGGGGGGCACCGAAGGGGACGGCCGCGGAGCAGGCGGCGGGGCCGCGGCCGATGGAGGTGCAATTTCGGGTGGAAGTGCGGCTACAGGCGGAGGGGTCACGGACGCCGGCCCGACGGCAACGGTGGGTGGGATGGCGGCGGTCCCAAAGCGGCGAAGCTCCGCCCGGAGCGCCTCGATCTCGGCCGGCTCCCAGCCCTCCAGGTTTGGAATCGCAAACGGTGCCCGCGACCGACCCTCGGGCTCCCAGAAGGCCGGTTCGCGGGGAATGCTCGGGGGCTCGGAGAACCGGTCCAACGCATCCAGCAGGGCGTCGTCGTCCGGGGCCGGGGGCTCGGCAGCAATCTCGGGCAGGACCGCAACCTCAGATGCCGGCTCGGGCACCATGTCCGCCTCCGGGCCTGCCCATTCGTCGGCGGTGACGGGCATCCCCAACATACTGTGGTTGGCGGCTTCGGTCGGACCCTTGGCGGTTCCTTCTGCCTCGTCCGGCTCGACCTCAACGTCCTCGTTCGCGTCGACCGCGGCCACCACCTCTACCGCCTCGGCTATGTCTTCGATCGTGGCTTCCGCCTCTTCCGTCGCTTCCTCGTCGACGGCCGGTTGCGCGTCCGGAGCGGCTTCCTCGTCCGGAGCGGCTTCCTCATCCGGAGCGGCTTCCTCATCCACATCGGCGTCGCGTTCGGCGACGGCCAAGGCGGCAACCGCCCGCTCCATTTGCTCACCCGTCGGCGCAACCCGGCTGACGGGGACGACGAGATCTTCTTCGGCGATCCAATCTGGCTCCGGGGTCTCGGTCGTATAGCCAGGCCGAACGAATACCGGCATGGTCACCGGGACTGGAGCTTCGGTGGCTGGCGCCTCGATTGCCGACCCCTCGGTGGCTGGCGGCTCCATGACCGGGGTCGCCAATTCCTGGTTGTAGGCCGCCAGCGCCTCGGCGGCTTCGTCGGCCCCGGGTAGCGGCGCGTCGCCCGTGAAAACCTCCGCGGTGGTTGGATCCTCCGCGCGAGCGAGCGCTTCGGCAAAGCCAGAGACGGCCAATCGCGAGCGGCTCCTGGGCGCAGGCCGTGACGCCTTCGGGCGTGACGAACGCGCGCGCCGCGTCCTTCGCTTGGGCTTGCGGGTCGCCGCGACCGATGGCGGGGTGGAAGGTTCGGCCGGAGTTGCGTCGGCAGGTTCGGGCGGAGCTTGCGCGGTTGCGCTGGCCTCTGGCGCGGCAACTTCGGGCTCGGGAGCCTCGGGCATCGGCTCCACCGCGGCCGCCAGGTCGGGCTCGGGCATCGGCTCCACCGCGGCAACCAGGTCGGGCTCGGGCATCGGCTCGCGGGCAGCCTCCGGTTCGGGCTCCGACATCGGCTCGCGGGCAGCCTCCGGCTCGGGCTCGGGCATCGGCTCCACCGCCGCCGCCAGGTCGGGCTCGGACATCGGCTCGCGGGCAGCCTCCGGCTCGGGCTCGGGCATCGGCTCCACCGCAGCCGCCAGGTCGGGCTCGGGCATCGGCTCGCGGGCAGCCTGCAGGTCGGGCTCAGACGGTGGTCCTGACTCCCACGCCGCCATCGGGGCCTCGACGCGTGGCAGGCGAAACTCAACGCGGGCTTCCAGCAGCTCGACGCGTCCTCGGAGGGAGGCCACCTCGCCGCGGGCCTCGCCGAGGGCGAGCAACGCCTGCCCGTAACGCTCGGTGAGGTTGCGAAACTCGGTCAGGAGCTCGCGAAACGCGGAGAGCTCGCCGCCGTTGCCGCCACCGTTCGTTCCGCCTTGGGTCCCATGCCCGCCGTTCGCGGTGGGAGTTGGCGGGGCCACCTCAGCCACGGCGCTACTGCGCAGAATTACGCGCATGTCGCCGCCAACCTCGGTCGACCCAGCAAGGACGCCGCGAGCGAGCAGCTCCCAGACACGTCCCTCCGGGATGCCGAGGACAGCCGCCGCCTCGTTGACCGAGTAGCCGTCCATCAGAAGGGTGCTTAGCGTACCGCGTCGGGGACAGTCGCGACAGCCGTCTGACCGATATCATCCCGCGCCAATGGCTGCCCCCGTTCGAGTCCCGACCCTTGACCGCTCGGACCTGCCTCACCCGCCCGGCCTGGAGGGCCTGCGCGAGCTGGCGGAGAACCTGTGGTGGAGCTGGCACCCCGATGCGCTGCGCCTCTTCGCGCGGATCGACCCGCAGACCTGGGCGCGTACACGGAACCCGATTCATCTCCTGCGCCAGACCGATGCCGAGCGGTGGTCGGCGCTTGCGGCCGACACGCGCTTCGTGGCCGATACGCAGGCGATGGTGGGGCGGCTCCACCTGGAACTGGATGACGTCACGCCTGGCCTGGGGGACGACCTGGGCGGCCCGATCGCGTACCTGTGCGCCGAATTCGCACTCCATGAGTCCCTGCCGGTGTACTCCGGCGGCCTGGGTGTGCTCGCCGGCGACCTATGCAAAGCCGCGTCCGACGCTCGCCTGCCGATGGTGGCCGTGGGGCCCTTCTACCACCGGGGCTACTTCCGTCAGCACATCGATGCCGACGGCCGGCAGCAGCCTCTGGAGCCGGATATGGATCCCGCGGACCTCCCATTGCGCCGAGCCGCGGACGCGGACGGCAAGCCGCTGGAGGTGGTGGTCGAGCTCCCCGGACGCCCCGTGCGGCTCGGAGTGTGGGTGGCCCAGGTCGGACGGGTGCCGCTCCTCCTCCTCGACGCGGACATGCCCGGCAACCAGCCCGATGACCGACGAATCACGGATCAGCTATACGTCGCCGAGCGCCGGACCCGGCTGACGCAAGAGCTGCTGCTCGGCATCGGGGCGGCTCGCGCGCTGGCCGAGCTGGGCATCGAACCTGCGGTCTGGCATCTCAACGAAGGGCATTCGGCGCTGGTCCTGATCGAGCGGGCGCGCACGGCCCGGGCAATGGGCCCGGGCCAGGACGGCGAAGCGGCGCTCCGTCGCGCCGGCCGCGGGGTGGTCATGACACTCCACACCCCGGTCCCGGCGGGGAACGAGCGCTACGACCCCGCGCTCGCCGCGGAACTCCTGGGTGGTCCTGCGGCGGCGATCAACCTGGCCCCCGAGCGCCTGCTGGAGCTGGGCCGTGGCCCGAATGGGCAGTTCCCCGGTGACTTCGATTTGACCGCCTTCGGGCTACGCCAGGCGGCTGGGATCAACGCCGTCAGCCAGCTTCACGGGCGAACCGCCACCCTCACCTGGCAGGCATCCCTCGGGCGCGAGGTGCGTGCGGTGACCAACGGCGTCCACGTCGCGACCTGGCAGGCGGAGCCGATGCGCGCCGCCCTGGCCCGCCGCGACCTATCCGCCATCACCGATCGCGACCTCTGGGAGGCGCATGCCGAGCAGAAGCGGCAGATGATCGATTTCCTCGGCGGCCGACTGACGCGGCAGGCCGTCCGTCACGGTGTGGCGCCCGAAGCGGTGGGCGACCTGGCCGGGGCCCTCGATCCCCAGGCGCTGACGGTTGGTTTCGCGCGCCGATTCGCGACCTACAAGCGCGCTGATCTCATCCTGCACGACATGCATCGGCTGTCCAACCTGCTGGCGGACCCGGACCGACCGGTGCAGATCATCTTCGCGGGCAAAGCACATCCGGCCGACGAGCCGGGTCGCGCGGTGCTCGGGCGGGTGGTCGGGGCCTCGCGCCGGGTGGGCACGGCCGGCCGGATCTTCTTCATCGAGGACTACGACCTGCGGGTGGCGCGCTTCCTGGTGGCCGGGGTCGACGTTTGGCTCAACAACCCGCGCCGCCCGCTCGAGGCCTCGGGCACGTCCGGGATGAAGGCCGCGATCAACGGCGTTCCGTCACTCAGCATTCTCGACGGCTGGTGGGACGAGGCCTTCGACGGCGCCAACGGTTGGGCCATCGGGAACGGAACCGACGCATCTGAGATGAGCCACGATGCGGGGGACGCGGAGGCGTTGTACCGAGTCCTGGAGGCCGAGGTGGTGCCGACGTTCTATGACCGCGATCCGGACGGCCTCCCCGTTCGATGGATCGGCTTCATGCGCGCCGCGCTGGCGACGGGCCTCACCCGCTTCACCGCGGAGCGGGTGCTGGCGGAGTACGTCGAACGGCTCTATCGCCCCGTGATTGGCATCGGTGACGTGGCTGCCGGCATCGGCTGAGCCAGCCTGCGGCTTCGGCTAGGGGAGGTACCAGCGCGGGTTGGTCCACACCCCATGGTCGTACACCGCGAAGTGGAGATGGCAGCCGGTCGACCAACCGGTATTGCCCTCGTACCCGATCACGTCGCCGAGAGACAGGCCCTGGCCGGGATACACGACGACCTGCGCCCGCAGGTGCCAGTACCAGGTCAAGACGCCACCGCCGTGATCGATGACCACGCCAAAGCCGGTGTCCCAGGGCCAGAGTGGCTGACCCGACGCGACCACGACCCCGTTGCCCGCCGCCTTGATCGGGGTCCCACAGCCGTTGGCGATGTCGATGCCGCCGTGGAAATGGGGGTAGTAGGTACCGTTGAAGGTGTAGGGCGGCTCGAGGACGAAGTTCGTGGGGCCCCATTCCTGGGTGACCGTGAAGTGGTCCTCCGGCCAGCGGAAGCCGCGGGAGCTGATCTGGACGTTGGACTCGGCCAGCAGCCGCGTGACCAACGCGGCGGCCGCGTTGGCGGCCTCCTGGTTGGCGGTGATCTGGGTCTGGATGTTGCCCTGGGCCGACAGGGCCGCGTTGAGCGCCGCCTCCTGTGCAGCTTGCTTGGCCTCCGCCTCGGCCTTCAGGGCGGCCAAGTCCGACTTGAGGGCGGCCAACTCGGCCTGGCGCGCGGCCAGGAGCGCGGCTTCTGCTTCCTCGACGTCGCGCGCCGAAGCGAGCTCGGCTCGCCCTTCGCGGAGGATTTCGCGGTTCTGCTCCAGAGAGGCCCGGATCTGGCGGATCTCCTCGGCCAGCGCGGCGTCCTGCTCCGAGATGGTCAGCAGGTAGCCGACCTGGGTGGCGACGACCTCGAACGAGTCAGCCGCGAGCAGGACCTCGAGCAACGACGTCTGGCTCCGCTCGTATGCGTCGCGGTAGTGATCCTGGAGTAACGTCTCGCGGGCTTCGAGGTCGCGGTTCTGGTGCTCGATCTCCTTGGCCAGCGTGATGAGCAAGGCGTCCAGCGTCGCAATGCGGGCGCGGAGTGCCTCGAGCCGAGCGGTCACCTCGACGATCTGGGCCTCGACCTGGACCAGGAGGCCCGCCACACGCTCGTACTCGGAGCTGACGGCTGCCAGCTCGGCCATGGCCGCGTTCAGCCGCTGGTCGAGCGTCGCAGAGAGAGCCTGCAGGTCCTTGAGCTGGCGGCGCTGGGAGGCGAGCGCCTCCTGCAACTCGCGCTGCTTGGCCTGTGCCTCGGACAGCGGGTCAGCGCCGAACGCCTGATCTGTGGGGGACGAACCAACCAGCGTCGATCCGACCACCACCAGGGCGACCAGTATGCCGACCAGGCGCGGTCCACGACTCATGACACGATGTCGGGCAAGGGAATATTCATCGCCCTATCCAGCCCCCGCGGATAAAAGTGCCCGCCGATCCTACCCCGGGTCGTCAACCTTGACGACGCTGCGAATGTACTACACCGTAATACACCAGACCTCACAGGACGGCACTCAACCGACCTGCGGGGCGCTAGCGGCTGGCGTCGCGACGGTGGACGACCGCGGCTGCCACCTCGGCTCCGGCCAGGACGGCAATGGCCAGGAAGTCGACGTACAGCAGGCCCACCAAGATGGCTCCGAATGGGCCGGCCAATCCCCCGCTCCCGGCCACGAACAGCTGCACGTAGATGTCGAAGACGATGCGCAAGGCGACGAAGCCGATGGCGGTCACCAGCGACCCCAGCCACACGTCGGGCAAGGTCTGCTTCCCGCCAGGGATGACCCGCAGCAACACGGTCATGACGCCGAACACGACAACCCCGGGCAGGAGGTAGAGCGCAAATCGGAGCGTGAGGTCGGCGATGACCAGACCAGGCAGGAAGCGCTCGAAGAGTCCCACCATGACGTCGATCAGGCTGGACCAGACGCCGGACAACAGGATCAGGACCGCTGCCGTACCGAGCACCAACAGGCTGCCGAGCGTGGCGCGCGCGCGCGACCGCCGTTGGTCTCCGAACGCCCGGGCGATGCCGCGCTGGACGGCCGAAATCCAGGGCACGACCGCGATGACGAGCAGACCGAGGCCGAGCCCCGCCAGCAACGCCTGGCTCTTCCGTACGGAGGCGACCGCCGAACGCACGGACGCTGGATCCAACCCGAAGGCGTCTGCGACCTGGCGGATGACGACGTCGAGCGCCTGCCCGGAGCCGATGAGCAGCGAGGCCGCCACCAATCCCAGCATGACGAAGGGAAACAGGGTGAGGATGCTGTAGTAGGCGATCGCGGCGGCTCGGGCCATGGCGTCGTGGTCGACGAACCCACGGTAGGCGGCGATCGCAATCCCGATCAGCGGTGACCGATCCGAGAGCGCGGCCAGGCGCTGCTTGAGCCGATCGGCGATGGTAGTCATTCCCACTCCGGCTACCCTTAGAGCGATGGCGCCCACCGAAGCCGTCAGCCTTGAGATCGGCGGGGAGTCCGTATCGGTCAGCAATCCCGGAAAACTGTTCTTCGCGGAAGCCGGGATCACGAAGCTGGACCTGATCCGATATTACCTTTCGGTTGCCGACGGAGCCGTGCGCGGCGTCCATGACCGGCCGATGGCACTGAAGCGCTACCCGAACGGGGCAGACGGCGACTTCTTCTTCCAGAAGCGCGCCCCCGCCCAGCTGCCGCCGTTCGTGAGGACCGTGCAGCTGTCCTTCCCGTCCGGCCGCACGGCGGACGAGGTCATCGTGTCCAACCCGGCGGCCCTGGCCTGGGTCGTCAACCTCGGCTGCGTCGACCTCAACCCGCACCCGGTGCGCGGCGACGACCTGGAGCATCCGGACGAGCTGCGGATGGACCTCGACCCCGGGCCCGGCGTGGCGTGGCCGGACGTGCGGTCCGTGGCCCTGGTCATCCGCGAGCTGTTCGACGAGCTGGGCTACGCGGCCTGGCCCAAGACGTCCGGCTCGCGTGGCATGCACGTGTACGTCCGGCTCGAGCGGCGCTGGGGCTTTGGGGAAGTCCGGCGAGCCGCCCTGGCGGTGGCCCGGGAGGTTGAGCGCCGCGCGCCGGCGCTGGCCACCAGCAAATGGTGGAAGGAGGAGCGTCACGGCGTGTTCCTCGACTACAACCAGAACGCGAAGGATCGGACCGTGGCCTCGGCGTACTCGGTCCGGCCACTTCCCGACGCCCGCGTCTCCACGCCTGTGACCTGGGATGAGGTGCCCGACTGCGAGCCGGCCGACTTCACAGTTGCCACCGTGCCGGGGAGGGTGGAGCGCCTGGGGGACGTGGGGGCCGGGATTGACGCCGAGGCGTTCTCGCTCGAGCCGCTGCTGGATCTGGTGGCACGCCACGAGTCCGAGGGACTGGGCGACGCTCCCTGGCCGCCCAACTACGCCAAGCAGCCGGGGGAGCCGCCCCGGGTCCAGCCATCCAAACGCCGGCAGCCGGCGAAGGGCGATGCGGCTGAGACCGAAGCGCCCAAGCCGGCCAAGCCGGGAATCCCCTCCCCCACCGGCCGCCGCCGCTCGCGCGCCCCGCTGGTGGTAGTAGCACAGGCTGCGACGCGGGCCGAGGTTGAGGACGGGCTCGAGCGCTGGAAGGCCCGTCACCCGGCGGCCGCGCAGCACCTGGCCGTGGACGACGTCCTGTTCGACGCCATGCGCGGCCGCTCCACGATCTGGTGGCGGGTGCGGGTAAATCTGCGCCACGTCCCGGTTGCGGATCGCCCGGAACCCGAACCACCCGACCCCGACTACGACCCGTTTCGCGAGTGGCGCGAGTCCAGCGCTCGTCCGGGCTGAGCGGCCGATAGGATGCCGGGCATGGACCCGACGACGACTCCCCTGGAGGCCGACGTCGACGAGCAACCAGAGCCTTCGGCGGAGCCGCCCTCACCCGCAATCATGGCCGTGCCACAGGAGGGGTTGGGGCCGCCCGGCGGCACCCCCAAACGGGTGATCGTGATCGGGGCCGGCATGGCCGGGCTGGTCGCCGCCTTCGAGCTCGCCCGCCAGGGACATCAGCCCATCGTCCTCGAGGCCCAGAACCGGGTCGGTGGCCGGGTCTACACCATGCGCTCGTTCGCCCCCGGGCTGTACGGCGAGGCGGGGGCCATGCGGATCCCGCGCGTCCATGACCTGACACTCGCCTACTGCGACCTGTTCGGCCTGGAGCTGCGTCCGTTCCTGATGGGCAACCCCAAGGGCCTGGTCTATGTCGCCGGCGAGCGGATGACCGCCGAGGAGGCGGGACTGGAGCCCGACCGTCTGGGGTTCGAAGTGGCCGAACACGAGCGCGGGCGGACCTATGGCGACCTGTGGGACGAGGCGACGCGCGACCTGCGGGAGATGCTGGAACGGGACGGACCGCCAGCCTGGGACGAGATCGTGCACCAGTACGACCAGTACTCGCTCCGCGAGTTCCTCATCCTGAAGGGCTTCTCCGAAGGCGCCATTGAGATGTACGGCGTCATGAACTTCGTCGAGGCCGACATGAACAATGCCGTCATTGAGGAGCTGCGCGAGGACCTGGGCGGCGCCTTCGAGGACATGCAGGAGATCGTGGGCGGCATGGACCTGCTGCCGCGCGCGTTCTACTCCCAGCTGGAGGAGCGGATCCGCTTCGGCGCCGAAGTGTTCGCGATGGAGCAGGACGCGGAAGGCGTGACAGTCCACTTCAAGACCGAGGCCGGCCGCTACACCGAGCGGGGCGACTACGCCATCTGCGCGATTCCCTTTTCGGTCCTCCGCCAGGTCGAGGTCCTGACCCCGTTCTCGCGGGAGAAGCAGCGGGCCGTGCGCCAGCTCAACTACTCCGCCTCGACCAAGGTCCTGTTCCAGGTCCGCGAACGGGTGTGGGAGACCGATGACGGGATCTTCGGCGGTGCCACCGTGACCGATCTCCCCATCCGCCGCATCAACTACCCGACCCCCGACCCAACCACCCCGCGCGGCGTCCTGCTGGCCTCATACACCTGGTCGCAGGACGCGGCCCGGTGGGGGGCGATGGACGAGGAGACGCGTCAGGAGGAAGCGCTCCAGGATGTGGGCCGCATCCACCCACGGATTCGCGACGTGTACGAGGTGGGCGCATCGCACGCGTGGGACAACGACCGCTTTGCCAACGGTGCGTTCGCCCTGTTCCAGCCCGAGCAGCAGACGCAGCTACAGGCCGACATCGTTCAACCCGAGGGCCGGATCCATTTCGCAGGTGAGCACTGTTCGCTCCACCACGCCTGGATCCAGGGCGCGCTGGAGTCGGGGATCCGGGCCGCCCAGGGCATTCACACCGCCCCCTAGGAGGAGCTCCGCCACTCCTCGAGCCGCGCCTTCACCGCCGGCCACTCGTCGGCCAGGATCGAGTAGTACACCGTGTCCCGAACGTGCCCATCGGGGAGCTTGATGTGGCGGCGAAGCACGCCCTCGCGAACCGCCCCCAGCCGCTCGATCGCCCGCTGCGAGCGCTCGTTCCGCAGGTCGGTCTTGAAAGCCACTCGGCCCGCCCCCAGCATGTCGAAGGCATAGGTCAGCTGCAGCAGCTTGGCCTCGGTGTTGACCGCGGATCGCTGCCGCGAGGGGGCGATCCAGGTCCAGCCGATCTCCACCCGCCCGTGCTCGGGTGCGATGTCCCCGAAGCGCGTCGAACCCACCGCCCTGCCTGAGGTGCGCTCGACGGTGGCCCAGGCCACGTACTCAGGGCGCAGGGCGTCGGCGAGGTAATCGGGCCACGCGTCAGGCCCCACAGAAAGGTCGGCGATCATGTACCGCCACGTGGCCGGATCTTCGGCCGCCGCCGCCAGGAGGTCGTCCCGGTGCCGCTCCTCCAGCGGCTCGAGGCGGACGACCCGGCCGTCGAGCACGATCCGCTCCGGGCGGAGCATGGCCAGGCCGGGGGCCGGTGGACCCTAAGCCCCGGCCGGGGTGGCCAGCGCTGCCGAGACCCAGCCCGGGATCTCGCGGCGCAGGGTCTCCAGCGGGAGCGAGCCGTGCGCCAGCACCTCGTCGTGGAAGACGCGCAGGTCGAACCGCTCGCCCAGCTGCGCGCCGACGTCGACTCGGGCGCGCTCGATCTCGCGCTGGCCCATCTTGTACGACAGTGCCTGGCCGGGCCAGATCGTGTATCGGTCGACCTCGATCTCGGCATCCACCATCGGCAGCGAGCCGCGCTCGTGCATGAAGGTGATGGCGCGCTCGCGGGTCCAGCTCATGGCATGCAGCCCCGAGTCGACGACCAGCCGCGCGGCGCGGAAGGTTTGCGCGTCGAGCATGCCTATCCGTTCGGCATCGGTGAGGTACAGGCCCATCTCATCGGCCAGGCGCTCGGTGTACAGGCCCCAGCCTTCGACGTAGGCCGAACCCGCCATCTTCGCGCCCAGGGTCCGGAAGCGGGGGAGGCCTTCCAGGTCCATCTCGATCGCGATCTGGAAGTGGTGACCCGGGGTCGCCTCGTGGAAGGTGATGGCCGCGATCTTGTGGAGCTGGCGCTCGGCCGGCTGGTACGTGTTCAGGTAGTACTGCCCCGGACGCGAGCCGTCCAGGGTCGGAGGCATGTAAAAGGCCGGCGCCGACTCCCGCTCGCGGTACTCCTCGACCGGTAGGACCACGCAGTTCGCCGCCGGCAGGCGGCCGAAGAAGCGGGGCGCCGTGGCGTACGCCCGGTCGGTCTGCTCGCGCGCCAGCTCGATGATGTGCGCCGGATCCGAGGTCCGATTGGAGGGATCGGCGGCCAGGGCAGCGGCATACGCGTGACGGTCGGCGTGGCCCTGGCGCCGCGCAATTTCGTCCTTCTCGGCCTCAATCCGCTCCAGGTCCTCCATGCCGAAGGCATGCACCTCGTCGGGGGTCGCATCAACGGTGGTCTGCATCCGGATCGCGAGCCGATAGGCGGCCGCTCCATCTGGCGTGTCTCCCAGCGCGGGGGTGGGAGCTGCGTGGGGCGTGTACGTTTCGGCGAGGTAGTCGCGGAGGCGCTGCAGGGCGGGATAGACGTGCGCCGCCACCGCGGTTCGGACCTCGTCCCGTGCCGGCTCGTCGGCCACGTTGGCCAGCGTCACCGAGGGGGCGTCATGGCTGGGCACCGCCAGCATGCGGTCGATCTGCTCGACCGCCTTTTGGACCGGGACCGATGCCGAGGTCCGATGGTCGCCGATTCCCTCGTCAAGCGTGCCGATGTGCTGGTCGATGAGCTGCGGGAAGGCCTCGAACCGGGCCAGCAAGCGGCGCAGCCCCTCGGGCGTCTCCGCCCGCTGGTACTGCGCGATTTCGCTCGGCCAGGTCTGGACCCCGGACATGTGGTTCACGGCCAGCTGGTACAGGCGCCGATCGAGGGCCTCGAGGTAATTCCGGGCGACCAGCATCAGCAGGTCGCGGGTGATGCCGGACTCGACGTCAAGCCCAGCCGGGTCCATGGTTTCTGCCTCGGCCAGCGCGGAAGCAAGGGCGCTGCGCTCCGCGGCCCGTCCATCCGGGCCGAGGTCGGGCCAGCGGTCGTCGTATCGGTCGTCGCCATAGATGGTGGCGGTAATCGGGTCGCGCTCGAGGACGCCTTCCCAGAAGCGGTCCGCCAGGTCGGTGACGGCGGCGTTCGGGTCCTGATGGGCCACGGAACCAGACCTCCTTGAGGTGGATGCATGCCGTTCGTGGAATGGTGGATGAATGCGGCCGGAGTGTACCGCGAGCCGCTCCCGGCACGGCGGCGCGCGGTCAGCCGGCGCCGAACAGGTCAGCCAGCAGGGCGGGCGGCGTCTCCTCCAGCTGGTCGTATCGGCACGTCTCGGGTTTGCGGTCCGGGCGCCAGCGAACGAAGGTCGTCGCGTGCCGGAACCGGTCACCCTGGAGATGGTCGTACGCGACCTCAACCACCCGCTCGGGCCGGAGCGGCTCCCAGGACAGATCCTTGCCTCGGTTCCAGCGGCTGGTGGCGCCCGGCATGCGCCGGCCCTCCCACTCGACCTCGGCTTCCTTCCACTGGCGCCACGGGTGCCCCTTCAGGGCACCGCGGCGCAGCGGCGCCAGCTCGGTGACCAGCTCCCGGCGCCGCGCCATGGTGAACGAGCTGGTGACCCCCACGTGCTGGAGCTCGCCGGCCGCGTCGTACAGGCCCAGCAGCAGCGAGCCGACCATCGTGCCCGGACCGTTCTTGTGCCAGCGGAACCCGGCCACCACGCAGTCCGCGGTGCGCTGATGCTTGACCTTGACCATCTCGCGCTTGCCCGGCACATAGCCCTGGGCGGCTCGTTTGGCGATCACCCCGTCGAGTCCCGCGCCCTCGAAGACGGCGAACCAGCGCCGCGCGGTCGCCGGATCGTCGGTGGCCGGCGTGAGCTGGACCGATGGCGGCGGCTTCGCCAGCCGCCGTTCGAGGCCGGCCCGGCGCTCGGCGAAGGGTTCCTGCCGGAGATCCCGGTCGCCCTCGGCCAGCAGGTCGAAGGCCACGTACGAAGCCGGGCTGGTGGCCGCCAGCATGGCGACCCGGGAGGCAGCCGGGTGGATCCGGAGCAGGAGGGCCTCGAAGTCGAGGCCACCTTCGGCGGCGATGACGATCTCGCCATCCAGCACGAATCGGTCGGCGGGCCGGCCGACGGCCCGCAGTGGCGCCTCGAGCTCAGGGAAGTATCGGTTGAGCGGCTTCAGGTCACGGCTCTGGATGTAGACCTCGGGCCCGTCGCGGAAGACAAGCGCGCGGAACCCATCCCACTTCGGCTCGTAGCGCCACTCGCTGCCAGTCGGGATCTCGGGCTGAGGCTTGGCCAGCATGGGCTCGATGGGCGGTGGAATGGGGAAGGCCATGTCGGGATAGTAGTCGGCGGCTGCGGCATACTCGGCCGCAATGCCGATCAGCCTTCGATTCCTGGGCGCCGCCGGCGGGGTGACGGGGTCGCAATACCTGCTGAGCGTCGATGAGCGGCGGATCCTGATCGACTGCGGCATGTTCCAGGGCGGGATGGAGGAGATTGCCCGCAACCGGATGGGATTCGCGTACCCGCCCGACAGCGTTGACGCGGTCCTGCTGACCCACGCCCACAACGACCACATCGGTCGACTGCCGGCCCTGGTGCGGGCCGGGTACCGAGGGCCAGTGTTCGCAACCGCGGCCACTGGCGACCTGGCCTCAATTGTCTTGACCGACAGCGCGCACCTCCAGGCCTACGCCGCGGCGCGGTGGGCCCGCCACCACCCTGAGGCCGCGCCGGCGGCCGCAGCTTCCGCCCCGGCCGAGGAATCGGAGAGCGCGGCTACCGAGCTGGAGATGGCCGCGGTCGCCGCCCGGACGGAGCGCCCTCCTGCCATGGAGACGCGGACCCGCGCCCCGCTCTTCGACCTGGAGGACGTGGCTCGCACCATGGACCGGGTTCGCCCGATTCCGTATGCGACGCCCACCACGGTGGTCCCCGAGGTCGAGGCCACGTTCCATGACGCGGGGCACATCCTCGGCTCGGCCATCATCGAGCTGACCGCCCGTGACGCCGATGGGACGAGCGCCCGCATCGTGTTCTCGGGCGACCTCGGGCGGCCCGACACGCCCATCCTCCGCGACCCGACCCCCCTCACCCAGGCTGACGTCGTGGTCGTGGAGTCGACCTATGGCGACCATGATCATCCTGACCCGGACCAGGCGGTCAACGAGCTCGTGGAGGTCATCTCCGACGTCGCTCGATCCGGCGGTGTGCTGCTCATTCCGGCCTTTGCCATCGGACGCACCCAGCACCTGGTCTGGATCCTCGACAGCCTGGTGCGAGCGGGACGCATCCCGCACCTGCCGCTGTTCGTCGACTCCCCCATGGCCTGCGAGGCCAACGATGTCTACCTGCGCCATCCCGAGGGCTACGACCCGGAGACCCTTGCCCTCCTGCAGTCGGGCGATTCCCCCCTCGAGTATCCGGGGCAGGAGTGCACGAGCAGCGTCGAGGCATCCAAGGCCATCGTCGGCAGCCCGCGCGCCCGTTCATCCTGGTCGCCGCCTCGGGCATGCTGACCGGGGGCCGGATCCTCCACCACCTCAAGGACCTGCTGCCCGATCCGCGAGCGACCCTCCTGTTCATCGGTTACCAGGCCGAGGGAACGTTGGGCCGCCACCTCCAGGACGGCGGAACCGAGGCCCGAATCGACGGCGCCAAATGGCCCGTCCAGTGCCGTGTCCGGACCATTTCCGGCTTCTCGGCGCACGCCGACCAGGCCGAGCTGGACGCCTGGATACGGCACTTCGGGGACGCCGGCCGCGCGGACGGCCGGCCGCGCTCGGTGTTCGTGACCCACGGCGAGCCGGCGGCCGCAGCAGCGTTCGCAGCCCGGATCCATGACGGACTGGGCGTGGTGGCCCGCGTGCCGGTGCTCGGCGAAACGGCGGCGATCCGGCCGTGACCTTCCACCGCTGACCCAGCGGCGGCTACCATCGGAGCATGTCGCCCTGGCCCGAGGACCCGCCTCGCCCCGTCGTCAGCCTGCTGACCGACTTCGGCGCCCGCGACCCGTCGGGCGCCATCTGCGAGGGCGTTATCTTGGGCATCTGTCCTCAGGCGACCGTCGTCCACATCAGCCACGAGGTCACGAAATACGCCATTCGGGACGGGGCGCTGATGCTCTGGTGCGCGTTGCCGTACTTCCCGGTGGCGATCCACATGGCCGTGGTCGACCCGGGGGTCGGCACCCACCGACGCCCGGTGGCGTTGGTGGTGGGCCGCGATGACGTCCTGATCGGCCCGGACAACGGCCTGCTGCTCCCCGCGGCCCGCCGGTTGGATGGCATCCGGGCCGTCCACGAGCTGACGAGCGACACCCATCGGCTGCGCCCGGTGAGCTCCAGCTTCCACGGCCGTGACATCTTCGCCCCGGCGGCCGCTCACCTGGCGTGCGGACTGCCGGTTGGGGAGCTTGGTCCCGAGATCGATCCGGCCACACTGGTCGACCTGGTCATCCCGGACGCCACTCCAATCCCTGACGGCGTCGAGACAACGGTGATCTACGTGGACACCTTTGGTAACTGCAAGCTGGCCGGGCTCCGCCACGAGCTGGAGGCCGTCGTAGGACCGATGCGGCCCGGCCGCGCCGTGCGCGTCCGGGCCGATGGGGCCGCGGAACGGCGCCTGGGCTGGGCGGACACGTTCGGAAACGTGCCGGTTGGCGAGCCGATCCTGTATATCGACTCCTACGACCGCCTGACCCTGGCCGTCAACCAGGGGAATGCCGCCGCCGAGCTGGGCCTGGCGCAGGACCAGGCCATCCGAATCCAGGTCGAGTGACACCGCGCGCGTGACCGAGCCGATCGCCGTCGTCGAGGGACTGACGTTCCGCTACCGCCGCGGCTCGCAGCCGGCCCTGCGGAACATCTGGCTGGAGATCGGGCCCGGAGAGGTGCTCCTGGTCGCCGGCCCGTCGGGGTGCGGCAAGTCGACCCTGATCCGGGCGCTGAACGGGCTGATCCCCCACTCCTACCACGGCGACCTGACCGGCAGCGTCCGGATCGCTGGCCACCCGACCGACACCACCCCGCTGCGCGGGCTGGCCACCCTGGTCGGGACCGTGCTCCAGGATCCGAGCCGTCAGCTGGTGGCCTCGACCGTGCCGGCCGAGCTCACCTTCGGCCCCGAGAACCTGGGCGTCGAGCGTGATGAGATCGGTCGCCGGCTGGTTGGGGTGGCGGCGGCCAGCGGGCTGGCGCCGCTGATGGACCGCACCACGGATGAGCTGTCGGGCGGTGAGAGCCAGCAGGTCGCGATCGGGGGCGCGCTCATGCTCGAGCCGCGGCTCCTGGTGCTGGACGAGCCCCTGGCCAACCTCGACCCCGCCGCCGCGCGTCGACTCCTGGCCCTCGTCCGCCGCCTGGCCGACGCCGGCACGGCGGTCGTCATCGTGGAGCATCGGATCGAGGACGTGCTCGACGCCCGACCCGATCGGGCGCTGTACCTCGAGCAGGGCGCAACCCGCTATCTCGGATCCATGGATGGATTCCTGGCCAGCGCCGACCCGACCACGGTGAAGCTGCCGTTCTATACCTGGATGAGCCGCGCACGCGCCGCGTCAGCGGCGCCATCGGTCCCTTCCGAACCCGATGCGCCAAGGACTCGGCCCGAGAACGCCCCGCCGCGGCTCGAGTGGCGGCACGTGGAGGCCGGTTACGACGGGCGGACCGTGCTGCACGACGTCAGCGCGAGCTTGGGAGCCAGGGAGCGAGTGGCCGTGCTGGGGCCCAACGGGTCGGGGAAGACCACCCTGTTCAAGGCGGCCATTGGCCTGCGACCGCTGACCAAGGGCGAGGTTCTCGTGGACGGGGAGTCGACCGTGGGCCGGAGCGTGGCCGACCTGGCGGCAACCTTCGGGTACGTGTTCCAGAACCCGTCCCAGATGCTGTTCGCGCCCACCGTTCGCGACGAGCTCCTGTTCGGGCCGCGCAACCTGGGCCGCGACCCGGGCGGGTTCGACGCCCTGGTGGCGCGGGCGCTCCGGCGGGTGGGCCTCGCCGATGAACCGGAGGTCGAGTCGCGCCCGCCGCGGACCCTGTCGCATGGACAACAGAAACGGCTCGGGATCGCCGTCGCATTGGCCCTCCAGCCCCGGACGTTGGTCCTTGACGAACCGTCCGCCGGGCAGGACTATCGGAGCGCTACGGCGTTCATGAGGGAGGTGGAGCGGATCGCCGGTTTGGAGAGCGTCTACTTCGTCACACACGATGTCGACCTGGCGCTGACCCATGCCGACCGAATCCTCCTCCTGCGCGACGGCCGCATCGCGGCCGACGGCGCACCGTCGGAGGTGATCGCCGACCGAGAGCGTTGGAGGGCCTGCAACCTGCGCGAGACCTCGCTGATGGAGGCGAACCTGCGCTGGGGCGGCCGCTCCGGACGGTTCTTCGGCCCGGAGACCCTGGCGGCCATGGTCGTCACCGAACGGACCACGCCGGGATCGTGACACCGGCTCGCATCGGAGGAGGCACAAACCGCCCATGACAGCAATGGCACAGCCACAGTCCACCCCGAGCCCGTGGTCGCTGACGACCCGGGTCATCGTCTATTCCGCCATCGGTGCGGCGCTGTACGCCGTCTTCAACTGGATCTCATTCGCCATCCAGATTCCGGGGGCCGAGAGCGTCAGTGTGCGACCCCACTACGGGCTCCTGACGTTCTTCGGATTCGCGTTCGGCCCCATCGTCGGGTTCCTAACCGGCTTCGTGGGCAACGTGGTAGGTGACCAGCTCACGGGCTGGGGCGCGTTCACGTCGCCGCATTGGAGCCTGGCCAACGGACTCGCCGGCATGATCGCGGGGCTGTTCCCGATCTGGATGGCCAGCCGGATGACGAGTGTCGGGAGCAAGGCCCTCATCGCCGCCGTCGCGGGCGTGGTGGCCACCGTCATCGGCTTCCTGGTGATCTTCCTGGGTCTCGTTTTGACCCCCGAGCTGGACTTCAACACGATCCTGACCACGGAGTACATCCCGGTCGTTATCGCAAACTCCATCGCGGCCGCGATCGTGACCCCCATCCTCGTCCTCGCCTGGGAGCCGATTTCGGCCCAGATGGGGCGCTAGCCGGCCGCGGCCCCGCGTACCGATGCGGGCCGCGTTCGCATACCTGGGTCGGGGATCCTGGCTCGCCCGCCGGGATCCCCGATCCATACTCCTGGCGGCGTTTTTCTTTGTGCTCGGCGCTCCCCAGATTCGAGACTCGCGCCATCTCGCCCTGATCCTGGTAGCGGCCGTCGGCTACTACCTGTTGGCCGGCATCCCCTGGCGCGCGGTCCGCCGCCAGTGGTTGTTACTGGTGGTCGTGATCGGTGCGGTGGCAACCATCAACGCCCTCATCACCGGTGGGCGATCCGGTGGATTCGCGGACGCCGAAACCCATGTTCTGCTGACCCTCGCGCCGTTCGGGGCCGAGGTGTCGGCCGAGGGCATCAGTCTCATCGTGACCCAGGTCCTGCGGTTCGGGGCGATTGCGGCGGTGGGATTCCCGGTGGCCTACGCGATTGCTCCCGGCGACCTGGGTCCGGCGCTCCGGCAGCTTTGGCTCGGCGACCGGATGCCGGTCATGGTCGACCTGACCGTCCGGTTCATTCCCACGCTGTCGACCGAATTCGGGGAGACGATCGATGCCCAGCGGGTGCGCGGGTTCGACCCGCTCCGGGCCGGCGGCAGCCCCATGACCCGGCTCCGACGGCTCGCGCCTCTCTTCGTGCCGGTGACCGTCGGGTCGCTGACGGGCGCGGAGGACACGATCGACGCCATGGATCTCCGCGCATTCGGAGTCGGCAAGCGGACCTGGTACCGCACGCTGCACATGGACACCGCTTCGCGGGTAGTAGTCGGCGCATTTGCGGCCTTCTTGCTGGTCGCGACCTTCCTCAACGTCACCGGCAATTCGGAGCATTACCTGCTGCCGTTCCTCGTGCCGTAGTGGATGGGGCGTGGATAAGTCCGCAACCAACCGCAAAAAGTCGTGGATAAGGCGCTTGGCGGGGCTCCGTGAGTCCCCTATTCTCTAGGAGTCCCGGAGGAGCCGGACGAGTCCAGAGATTGCATCAAAGGGCCCGCCAGGTTCCTCCGGGGCGTTTTTACGCCCTGGAGGCTTTTGCCGGCTCCCGGCGTGGCTGGAGCAGTGGTGGGCGACCTGCGCTAGAGTTGCGCTTTACAACTCAGAGCGAGACGACCACACCGTGACCTCCCAGCCCAACCCCGAACCTAGCCGTCCGCCCATCTCGGGCACCGCCCAGCTGGACGAGCGCATCCAGCGCGCACTGGCGCGACCGCACCGGATCGACATCACCACCACCGGACGTCGTTCCGGTTTGGCCCGGCGGATCGAGCTCGTGTTCCACGTCATAGACGAGATGATCATCATCAGCGGCATGCCCGGCCGCCGCGACTGGTACGCCAACCTGGTCGCCGATCCGCACCTCACCTTCCACCTCACGGGGCCGGTCCAGGCCGATTTGCCGGCCGTCGCCCGTCCCATCACCGAGCCGACGGAGCGGCGGCGAGTCATGGAAGCGGTGACCAGCAACTGGCGGGCCGAGGATCGGTTCGAAGTCTTCTTGCGCCGCAGCCCGCTGATCGAGGTGCTGTTCGAAGGCAAGGCTGCCTGAATCGGTCAGTTCAAAGGATCACCGTCGCCGGCCTGGAACAGGCCGAGCGCGCCGCGACCGACGAGGTTGAAGGCGTGGGTCACCATCGGGTACAGCCCGTCCTCCGGCATGACCATCTCGATGATCGCGCCCTGGGCTGGTGACAGGTCCACCGCCTGCGACCCGAAGTTGCCCTCGTTGCCCGGTGTCAGCCGGACTCCCTCCTTGATGACACTGCTGAAGATGGTGCCCACGACGTGGAAGCTCGAGTCGACGTTCGGCCCGGCATTGAGGACGAAGATCCGGACCCGGTCACCGGTCTGGACCTGAAGCGGGTTGTCGGCGTACTGGTTGGCAACCCCATTCCAGACCACGTAATCCGGTGCCGGGTTCCCGGTCGCCGCCTTGCTGAGACTCACCGGCTCACCTTGCGGCCCGAGGTACCACTCGCTCTGGACGATGGCGAACTCGGCATCCACCGCGGGCAGACCCTCGGCCGGCTCCACGATCACCATCCCGTACATTCCGTTCGCGATGTGGTGCAGGGCAGGGGACGTGCCGCAGTGGTACATCCAGACCCCGGCGTACTCGGCGGTCCACTCGTAGACCTTCTCCTCACCGGGGTTGATGGTCGTCATCTCGTCGTTCCACGCCACCTGCGACGCGTGGAAATCGACCGAGTGGCCGAGCTGGCTGGTCTCCGGGTTGACGAGGTGAACGCGGATCGTGTCGCCGACCTTGACCCTGATGATCGGACCGGGGACGGTGCCGTTGAACGTCCACACCCCAACCACGAAGCCGCCCTCGTCGCCCTGGGCCACCGTCATCGTCTTCTCCTCGATGACCAGCTCGACGTCATGGACCTCCCCCTCCGCGCGGGCAGGGGCTTCGGGCGGATAGAGGACGTAGTCGGGGGCGTCGGGATCCGGCTCGACATCGGTGCCCGGTGCCGGTCCCCCGTGGTCGTCGCCGCCGGCACCGGCCACCGTCACGCTGCCTGTCATGCCCGCATCGGCGTGGCCCGGCACTGAGCACAGGAAGGTCATGCCGCCCTCAGGGACGGTGACCTCACCGGTGCCGGTCTGCCCTGCCTCAGCCAGGAGGACGGTGCCATCGGCGAAGGTCAGGTCGTGGAGCACGGCGCCGTCATTGACGAAGGTGACCGTATAACGGCCGGGTTCCGCGACGTCGATCGTCGCTGGCTCGAATCCAATGTCGAAGGCGCGGACTTCGATCGTCCCAAGGACCTCGCCCTCGCCCGTGCTGCCGCCGGGTGACGGGTTCGCCCCGGCTGTTCCGTCACCCGACCCCCCGGCCAGGATGACGTAGATCAGGGCCAAAAGCACGACGCTGACCACCGCCGCGGCGTAGACAAAGAGGCGTCCCATTGGGCTTCTCCTAGTTCAGCTTGGATGCATTGAGTCGCGAGAATCAGCCGGCTCCCGCACAGAGGGGGCCTCGCTCCCTGCGGCCGCCGTGCGCAATTGACGGAGCAGCCAGCGGGCGGTGCCTCGGGCTGCGAGATGCAACAACGCCCGATCTGCCACCATTCCGATTGCGCCGCCGGGCGGCGCGTAGTACCCGTCCAGACGGAGCTCGCCTGGTCCCACGGTCAGCCAGCCGGAGAAGACGGGGAACAGCGGCGCTAGCGTGGCGGACCGCCAACTGATCTCGACGCGGAGTCCGTCGCGCACCTGCTGGCTGGCACCGAGGTCAATATAGGCCGCCTTGTGGAGGGTCGCCAGCACACCGCCGTCGTCCGGTCCGAGGCGCAGGTCGGTGGCGAATCGTCGCATCCCGAACGGCGGGTCGGCAGCGGGCTGCCCGAGCCATGCCGCTACCTCCGGGCCGAGTAGCCTGGCCGCAACGTCCGGAGAGATCTGGCCGGGCACGCTCGCGCGCAACCGGACGGGGCCCTGCCACAGCCTTGTCGTCATGGTCCCGGACAGGCTGATGGCGGGCGGGCGAAATGGGCAGGTGCGAATGGCCTGAATGCGTGGGCCGTTCGGCCGATGACCTGCGCTCCAGGCAGAGTGACACTGCGAGTGTTGGAGGTTCCCCGATGGTCAAGCTTCTTTCGGCAAGAAGCCGTGGCAGTGGCAGCCGTTCAATCTGGATTGTGTGCGCCGGGGCGACACGCGATGTCAGCCGTGGCAATGTGAAATGCCCCCAGCGGGGCATCGTCAGCGCGAAGGAATGCCTGAGTTGCCACCTACTCGTGACGGTCGCGCGCGAGCGTGACGTGCGGCTCGCGTGCTCGACGGCAGAATGACCGCCACCGGCCAGAGGTACGTCAGCGGCCGTTATCGAAACGGGACGGAGTAAGGAGAACCGATGCAGACCCAGCAAGGCAGCCGCGTGGACATCATTGAGGCCGCCCGAACGAATGAGGCCTTCCGTCGGGAGGTCATTACCGGGCAGCACGAGCAGGTGGTGGTCATGACCCTCCCACCTGGCGGCGAGATCGGCGAGGAAGTCCACCCGGACACCGATCAGGTGATCCTCATCGTCGACGGCGAAGGTGAGGCTCGACTCGATCTCGAGACGAGCCAGCTGCGCGCGAACGATCTCGTGTTTGTCCGCGCCGGAACCCGCCACAACTTCGTCAACATCGGGCCGGAGCAGCTCCGCCTGATCACGATGTACGCGCCGCCCCAGCATGCGCCCGGCACGGTGCATCAGACCAAAGAGGATGCCGACACGGCTGAGCATGGTGAGGCGGCCCAGGAGTCGACGCGATGAATTCGACGCTCGCTGGCAGAGTCGCGCTGGTCACCGGCGGGGCTCGCGGCATCGGGGCCGCGACCTGCCGTGAACTGGCCGCGCTGGGGGCCGAGGTGGTTGTCACGGACGTCCTCGACGCCGAGGGAACGGCGCTGGCGGATGAGCTCCGCCAATCGGGACACAAGGCCTCCTACCGGCAACTCGACGTGGCCGATGAAGATGCGTGGAGCGACACCGTGGCCGAGGTGATCGCCCGCAGCGGACGAATCGACATCCTGGTGAATAACGCGGGGATCGGCACGTTCGAAGACGTCGAGGCTGAGACGCTCGAAGGGTACCGGCGGGTGATCGACATCAACCAGATCGGGGTCTGGCTGGGCATGCGGGCTGTCATTCCGCAGATGCGCGCGCAGGGCAGCGGCTCGATCATCAATGTGTCGTCGATCTTCGGGGCCGTTGGCGGCTTCGGTGGATCGGTCGCCTATCACGCCAGCAAAGGGGCCGTACGGCTGATGACCAAGAACGCCGCCATCCGCTATGCGAAGGAGGGGATACGGGTTAACTCGATCCATCCGGGGTTCATCGATACCCCAATGGTCGAGGCCGCCAAGGGGACAGACATGGAGCAGGCGATTCTGTCCAATACACCGATGGGGCGCTGGGGTCGTTCGGAAGAGATCGCGACCGTCATCGCGTTCATGGCCGGCGATGGAGCCAGTTACATGACCGGCTCCGAGGTGTACGCAGACGGAGGCTGGACGGCCCAGTAGGCAGGCCTGCTACCGTTCGGGCGTGCCGCCGGCTCGGTCTCGAACGCGCCTGGATGCTAGGGCCGACCGGGCCCGCCGGGAGCGTGACGCCCTCGACACGGCGGTGCGCAGCATCGCCGGCGTCCTGGACCTGGAGCCCGTCCTTCAGCTCATCGTCGACCGCGTCCGCGATCTTGCGGACGCCGAGTATGCCGCGTTGGGCATCATCGGCGCGGACGGCTTGTTGGAGCGGTTCGTGACCAGCGGAATCACTGAAGCTCGCCGACGGCAGATCGGCGCCCTACCCCGGGGCCACGGCCTGCTGGGACTGATCATCCGAGACAGTCAATCGGTTCGAATCCCCGATATCGACTCCGATGCAAGACGCCATGGCTTCCCTACTCACCACCCTGCGATGCGGAGCTTCCTCGGCGTTCCTGTCCGCGTGCGGGACACCGCAATAGGGAACTTCTATCTCACCAACAAGCGCGGCTCGGACGAGTTCAGCGCCGAGGACCAACGGCTGGTCGAGCGCTTCGCGCTGCATGCGGCGATCGCGCTCGACAATGCCCGTCTCCACGAGCAGGTGAGGCGGCTGGCCGTGGTCGCGGAGCGGGACCGGATCGGGCGGGACCTCCACGACGGCGTGATCCAGCGCTTGTATGCCGTGACCCTCACGCTCGATGACCTCCCCGATCTGATGGACGAGGAACCGGACGAGGCTCGCGACCGGGTCGACCGCGCGATCGAGGCCCTCCAGGCGGCGATCAGCGACATCCGCGAATTCGTCTACGACCTGCGTCCGACCCTGCCGGCTCCGGAGGATCTGCGGCGCGCATTGGGGGAGGTGGCAGACGAGGTCCGCCGGACGGGCACGACCAGCGTGAGTGTCGAGGTCGCCGAAGAGGTCCTGCTTCAGTCAGAGGCAGCCGCGGACGTGGTGGCCATCGTCCGTGAGGGGCTGAGCAACGTGCAGCGCCATGCCGCCGCCACGCGGGCTCTCGTCCATCTCACCGTGCACGGGGAAACGTTGCGTCTGGTGATCGCCGACGATGGACATGGGTTCGATGCGCGCGGTCGTCGGACCCGGCAACAGCATGGGCTATCCAACATCCGCGACCGGGCGGCCGCCCTCGGGGGCCGGGTCACGGTACGCTCCAGGCCCGGAACGGGCACCCGTATCATCGTCGACCTCCCGCTCCACGCGGGAGACGCGCCGAAGACCGATGACGACTGAACTCTCCAACAAGGGGCCGCTCAGGCTGCTGCTGGTCGATGACCACGAGGTCGTGCGCCAGGGCCTGGCGGCCCTGCTCGCCCGCCGGCCGGCATTCCAAGTGGTGGCCGAGGCCGGAACGGTGGTCGAGGCCCTGGCCGCGGCCCGGCGCTTCCGGCCCGACCTGGTGATCATGGACGTCCGCCTGCCGGACGGGACGGGGATTGAGGCCTGTCGCGACATCCGGGCCGAGATGCCTGAAACCCGGGTCGTGATGCTGACCAGCTACCCGGATGAGGAGGCGGTGCTGGCCGCCATCCTAGCCGGCGCCAGTGGCTACCTCCTCAAGCAGATCCGCGGGCGGGACCTGGTCGCCGCGCTCGAGTCGGTCGGTCGGGGCGACTCCCTGCTCGACCCAGCGGTCACCGAGCGCGTCCTCGAGCGTGTGCGTCGGGTTGCGGCCGGCGAGATGGCGGACGAGCTGGCCAGCCTCACGTCTCAAGAGCGGAAGATCCTGTTCCTCGTGGCGGATGGGAAGACGAATAAGGAGATCGCGGCCGAAGTCTTCCTGTCCGACAAGACCGTGAAGAACTACGTGTCCAGCATCCTGTCCAAGCTGGACCTGCAACGGCGCGCACAGGCGGCTGCCTTCGTGGCCAAGCACCGGCTCAGCGGCGACCGAACCTGACCTCGTTGACTTCGGCCTGCCGGGGATGGCTGAGGGTCCCCGGATTTGGTGACTTTCGGCCCTCGGATCCGATCGGAGTTGAGATAGGCTGAAACTCGAAGATTCTTTTGGCAGAAGGAGGCATGGAGGCATGCAAGTCGTCGATCGCAAGCATCAGCTCGGGGTGGCGATACTCCGGGTCGGCGTCGGGATCATCTTCCTGTGGGCCGGGCTCGAGAAGGTCATCGGCGCTGGTGGAGAGTGGTCCGCCGCGGGGTTCCTGGGCTTCGGCACGGGTGGCAGCCTGGGCTGGCCGTTCGTGACCGGCGAGATCGCCGAGGGCACCGTCTTCAACCCGACGCAATCGTTGTGGGCCGGTATGGCCGACAACGAGACGGCGATGACCGTCATCAACCTCTTGGTGCCGTGGGGCCAGATCGGGATCGGCGTGAGCCTGATCCTGGGCTTGCTGACCCGGTTCGGGGCGGCCATGGGCACGTTGATGATGCTGTTCTTCTTCGTGGCGGCCTGGGACTTCGAGTTCGGGATCGTGAACCAGCACTTGACCTACGCGCTGGTCACCTTCGTCCTCGGCTACATCGGATCGGGCAACTTCTTCGGTCTGGACCGGAGCGTCGGCCAGCGGGTGGGACCCGAACTGCGCCGGTGGTTCCTTTCCGGCGACCTGTATCGGCCGATCAGCCCTCCGGCGACGACCCCGTCACCCGCCACCGCCTGACGCCCAACCCTACCCCTGGGGGAGATGGCGCCCGGCAACGGGCGCCATCGGTCCTCCGAGGATGGGTGGTCCGACGGCTTCGCTCCTCGGACCCTCGCGATCTGGACCCTGCTCCAGCGCCGACCGGGCCGGGATGGCCCGCGAAGGGGAATCGGCCTCGGGTGCCGGGCACCAGCGCTCTGTGGCCCCGAAGGTGCTAGAGCTCGGTCTCCACGTTCGGGTTGTCGCTCGGCAGCCGCATCGGTGCACGGAGTTGGAGCGCGCCCGACTGTGGGGAGCGGCGCTCGTGCAGGCGATGGCGGCGGGGAGGTAGTTCCCTCCGCGAAACGCTCCCTTCCCCCCTCGCAAGCTCAACATGTCGGGCCCCTTCAGTAGCCCCGGGCCGCGCCTTCGCCGTGGAGCGTCCCGACCGATGGCCTGCTGCAACGGGTCCTCTGGCCCTATTGGCTGAGCCGGCGCCTCAGCCACCATCGTGACTGATCCGGCTCACCCGCCAGACGAGGTGTTTGGCCGAGCCCTTGATCGAAAGGAGTCCGAGATGAAAAAGATCCTCGTCGCATACGACGGTACGGAGCCCGCCGATCACGCCCTGGCCACGGCGATCGACCTGGCAAAGGCATTTGGCGCCGCTATCGGAGTCGTAAGCGTAGTTCCTGTCCATCCAGGCCGGTCACCGATCGACCCATGGGACGACTCGGCCGTTCACACGCAGCAGCTTGCAAAGGCGCAACGAATCCTCACGGAGGCTGGGATCGAACCGCGGCTCCACAAGCTAGGCGGCAGCCCTGCGCACGTAATCGAGCAGATTGCGGAGGAGGATGGCTACGACGTCATCGTCCTCGGGAGCCGTGGCCTTGGCTCGCTGGGCAGAGTGCTGCAGGGCAGTGTGTCCGAGCACGTCGCGACCCACGCGAAGGCGACGGTCCTCATCACCCGCTGAGGAACAACCACTTCCACGCGGTCGGTCCACTTCGATGCGAGCCGGCCGCGTGGCCGTTGGACGCACCAGACATCGGTCCCGATGCCTGAGGGCGGGGCGTGGCGAGGGGTTGGTACGGTCCTGGTCCGGCGGCTATGCGGCCACCCGGCCAGACAAGTCCCGTGGCACGTCGAGCTCATACCGCGCGACAGATCCCTCCCAGCAGACGCGGAGCGGGTGGCGGCTGGACGTCAGCAGATGCTGCATCGCACCGTTCTCGGGCTTGACCCAGGCGACAATGCGCCGAACACCGCGAAGGCGCGCCGAGGCGACGGCTGCCGCCATCAGCAGCGTCCCCACTCCATGATGCTGGACGCGGTCATCAACCGCCACCGCCAGCTCCTCAATTCCGCTGCCCATCGGCTCGAGGACGAGGTGACCGACGATCCGTCCACCGGCCACGGCAACGAAGCCGTCGCGCCGCCGGTGGTCAGCTGCGGCGAACTTTTCGGCCTGCTTGTGGCTGATCCCGCATGACGCGCCGTGGAATCGCAGCTGGCGGCTGTCAGCCGAGAGTTCGGTGTAGAAGCGCTCCAGCTCGGTCGCGTCGCCAGCAGCGACCCGACGCACGCGGATATCGTCGCGAACCATGTGCTGATCGTGCGCCGCGGTGCCGGTCCATAGGAGTGCCGAGCGTCCCCTCGCAAGGGGCCATCCGGCACAGTGCCGACGACGAGTGCGCGCTACGGCTCCAGGTGCAGGCCACGGGCGGCCTGCCTCAACGCGTCGCGAAAGTCCGGGTGGGCGATGGCGATCAGCGCGTGAGCACGCTCGGCCAACGACTGGCCGAACAGCTCAGCCACCCCCCACTCCGTCACCACGGTGCGGACATGGGCGCGCGTCGTCACCACGCCGGCTCCCTCGCGCAGGCTCGGCACGATGCGTGAGGCTGAACCGCCCGCCGCGGTGGACGGCAGCGCGATGATGGCCCGTCCCTCCTCTGCCAGCGCCGCTCCACGAATGAAGTCCATCTGGCCTCCCACGCCCGAATACAGACGGCGACCGATGGAGTCGGCCACCACCTGGCCCGAGAGGTCGACCTCGATCGCCGAATTGACGGCCACCATGCGCCGGAAGCGACGGATCACGGTCGTGTCGTTGGTGTAGTCGACCGGGCGCATCTCGACCATCGGGTTGTCGTCGATGAAGCGGTACACGCGCTGCGTACCGAGGACGAAGGCCGACACGATCTTGCCGCGGTTGATTTCCTTGGCCGCTCCGGTCAGAGCGCCTGCCTCGACGAGATCAACCACCGTATCGGTGAACATCTCCGTATGGATGCCGAGGTCGCGCTTGCCGCGCAGGGCCTCACCAACCGCGGCGGGGATAGCGCCGATCCCGAGCTGGAGCGTCGCGCCGTCCGGTACGAGTTCGGCGACGTAGGATCCGATCCGGCGCTCCACCTCTCCGATAGCAGCGACCGGATGCTCGTGCGGCGGCTGATCCACCTCAACCGCCACGTCGATCTCACTGACGTGGACAAAGCTGTCGCCCAGCGTGCGCGGCATGGCCGGGTTGAGCTGCGCAATGACGCTTCGAGCACTTTGCACCGCAGCCAACGACGCGTCGACGCTGGTGCCTAGCGAGCAGAAGCCGTGGGCGTCTGGCGGGCTGACATTAATGAACGCGGCGTCGAGCGGCAGGATTCCGCGGCTGAAGAGGTGCGGGATGTCGGACAGGAAGATCGGGACGTAGTCCGCCCGGCCCTCGTTCACCGCGTCCCGCGCATTGGGACCGATGAACAGGGCTCGGTGCCGGATGTGCCCGGCCATGCCGGGCTCCAGGTGCGGGCAGGGTCCCTCTAAGTGCAGACCGACTGTGGTCACATCCGCGAGCTCTGGCGCCCGGGCTGCCAGGGCTGCCAGCAGGGCCGTCGGCGTGGCCGCTCCGCCTTGGACGAAGATGGTGTGCCGGTCACCGATCGAGGCGACCGCTTCCCCCGGGCTGACAAACCGCATGTTCCCAGACTATCCGTGCCCGACGGCTAGCGCGGTGGCTTGCGGACGACGTGGCGCGGGCCGGTGACCCGACCGGAGCGCTCGTGCGGCAGGTCGCCGGTCCACCGGTACGCGCCGACGCCGCCACGCACGGACTCGAGCCCCACACGCTCCTTCAGGCGCGCCACGAGCTGAGGCCGCGTCAGCCGCATTGAATGGTCGACGGTGACGGACCGATCACGATGATGAGTACGGTCGTGCCGGCGGACTTGGCTCGCCAAGCGTTGACAGAGCTCTCCCGTTCCGAGGACCTCGAGCGCATCCTCCGCCAGGAGTGCGGCTTCTACTCGGGCGAGGAACTGCCTGACATGTTCCGTCCGATGCCGTGCCGCGTCGTCGGCGCCGCTCCCGCCGCCGCCGTGCCGGACCCGCGGATCGTGGCGCACGTGGTGCGTGGATCGTTCGTGAACGGGAATCTCGGACGGCACTCGGGCCTCCGTTACCTTCTCGCGCCAGCGGAAGATGCGGGCGCCTTCGGCGTCGATCCAGACCAGGGCGAACCGGTCGGGCACATGTGGGGCGAGTGCTTCGTCCCTGTCGGTCTTCATCGTCCTCCCTCGTCGAACACGAAGCGACCCGGAGAGATCTTCGTCCACCTATCCCTTAGGGCCTGCCCTTTCGAGCGTTCCTTCCGGATTTTCGGCTTCCGACCTCTCTGGGTCGAGCGCATCATCGCGTGCGGCCGACGCGGGCGCAGGGGCCGGAGGTCACCTTTCGCGGGGCCGGACGGCCCAACCGGTCGCGCGGTGGGTCGTGACATGCTGCTCGCAGCAGATATTGGCCCGAGATAGGCAGGAGTGGAGCCATGGGCAAGGACTTGAAGGGTCGGGTGGCAGTGGTGACCGGCGCGGCCCGCGGAATCGGCGCGGCCGCGGCCCGCGGAATCGGCGCGGCCGCGGCCCGCGACCTCGCCCGGCAGGGCGCGGCTGTCGTCCTGACTGACGTGATCGACGGTGACGGCCGAGCCCTGGCCAAGAAACTGGAGGCCGAAGGCCTGAAGACGTCTTATCGGCATCTGGACGTGTCGCAGGAGGTTGCCTGGCGAAGAGTCGTCGCGTACACGGTCAAGGAGTTCGGGCGCCTGGACATCCTGGTCAACAACGCCGGCATCGGGGCCTTCCCAGACGTTGAGCAGGAGACCCTCGAGGGGTGGAATCGGCTGATCGGTATCAACCAGACCGGCGTTTGGCTCGGCATGCGTGCCGCCATCCCCTCCATGCGCAAGGGGGGCGGCGGGTCGATCATCAACCTCAGCTCCATCTTGGGAGCGGTCGGCGGCTTCGGCGGGTCGGTGGCCTACCACGCCAGCAAGGGCGCGGTGCGGCTGATGACCAAGAACGCGGCCATCCGCTACGCGAAGGAGGGCATCCGCGTGAACTCGGTCCATCCGGGGTTCATTGATACCCCCATGGTGGCCCAGATCAAGGGTACGGATGTCGAGCAGCTGATCCTGTCCTCTACACCGATGGGCCGGATGGGTCGATCGGATGAGGTCGCCGAGGTGATTACCTTCCTAGCCAGCGATCGATCGTCGTACATGACCGGCTCGGAAGTCTACGTCGATGGGGGGTGGACGGCGCAGTGAGCGCCACGGCGAGGCGCGGGAGGGTGCACTAGGCTGAGCCGATGACGGCGGCCGATCGAGCCCACTCCACGCCGGCCGCCGAGGTGGCCACCGCCCTGGGGGTCGACCCCGGCACGGGCCTATCGGCTGCCGAAGCATCCCTACGCCTGGCCGAGTTCGGGGCCAATGAGCTCGAGGGCGTGCCAGGTCCTAGCCTGCGTCGCGCTTTGTGGGAGGCGCTCCGCGAGGCATTCGTGCTCATGCTGATCGGTGCCGGAGCGGTGGCCATCGTGTTGGGGGAGGTGCGCGACGGAATTCTCATTCTTATCGCGGTCGTCCCCATCGTAGCCGCGGACGTGGTGACGACCTTCCGAGCGGAGCGCGCGCTCGAGGTCCTTCGTCGCGCGAACGCGCCGGGGGCCAGGGTCCGCCGAGATGGGGAACCGCTCCAGATCCCGGCCCGCGAGGTCGTGGCCGGCGATGTCGTGCTGCTGGCCTCCGGCGACATCGTGCCCGCCGACCTACGGGTCGTGGCATCGCGGGGGCTGCTCCTGGACCGCAGCGTACTGACCGGCGAATCCCTGCCGGAGCCGGCCGGCGTCACGCCCGACCGAGCGGATGCGGTGCTCGCCGACCGTCGCGCGATGGCATTTGCCGCCACCTGCGTCGTGGGAGGGAGCGGCGAGGGGGTCGTGATCGCGATTGGCCCCCAGACCGAGGTCGGCAGGATCGCGGAATCCCTCGGCGCGCCGCACCGACTCCCGTCGCCGCTGCAGCGCGAGCTGGCCAGATTGGTCCGGATCATGCTCGCGGTGGCGGTCGGCCTGGTGACGATCACCGTCGGATTCGGCTTCGCGCGCGGCAACCCGCTCGGCGAGAACCTCATCGCCGGGGTGGCGGCCGCGATTGCCGCCATTCCGGAAGAGCCACCCGTCTTGCTGGCCGTCGTCCTGGGCCTGGGCGCGTACCGACTCCTTAAGCGCAACGTCCTGGTGCGGCGCCTAAACGCCCAAGAGACGCTGGGCGCGGTGGACCTGATCCTGACCGACAAGACGGGAACCCTGACCACGAACCAACTCTCGGTGGTTCGGGTCCGGACTCCGGTGGCGGAGCTCACGGGATCCGACCGCTACGCCGCCCTGAGTGATGCGCTGCGGGCCGAGGCCGAGGCATGGCACCAGCAGTCGACCGGGCGCACCGGGGCGTTTGCGCGCGCCATTCGGGACGAGTTGGCGCGAATCGGCTCGGTCCCCGAACTGGACGCCTCGGCACTCCTGGAGGCGGACGCCCCCACCGATCAGCGGCCGTACGCGCGAACCGTGTGCCTCGACGGCAGCGCGCCCCGGGAACGGGTCCTGGGGGCGCCCGAGGCCGTCCTCAGCCTCGTTCGCGACACCTGGGGGACGAGTGGTGATGACACGAAGATCGCCGCCTGGGAGGCGGTCGTGGCCGACGAGGCCGCGCGTGGCGGCCGCCTCCTGCTCTTGGCCTCTCGCTCGGAGGGCGAGCCGTGGCACGCCCAAGCTGCCATCGTCTTCGCCGACCCGCTGCGGGCCGAGATCCCGGCCGCGATGGCCATGGCTACTGCGGCCGGCATCCAGGTCGTGATGGTCACCGGCGACCACCCGACCACGGCCCGCGCCATCGCGCGCGAGGCGGGTCTCGCCGCCGACTCGGTCGTGACTGGCATGGACCTCGCCGCCCTCGACGACGAGGTGCTCGCTCGTCAGCTGCGCGACCTGCACATCGTGGCCCGCGCCACGCCCGCCGACAAACTGCGCCTTGTGCAGGCCGCGGCGCGCGCCAAGCGCACCGTGGCCGTCACCGGCGACGGGGTGAACGATGCGCCGGCTCTGCAGCGGGCCGACGTAGCGGTGGCCATGGGCAGCGGGACGGCGGTCGCTCGCGAGGCGGCCGACCTCGTCCTGGGCGACGACTCGTTCGCGACCCTGATGGACGCGCTGCGTGAAGGGCGGCGCATGATCGCGAACGTCCAGAAGGGCCTGGTATTCCTGCTCTCCACCCACGTCGCGTTGCTGGGCTATGTGCTCATCGCAACTTTGGCTGGTTTCAGCACCCCGCTGCTTCCGATCCAGATTCTGTGGATGGAGTTCTTCATCGACATCTCGGCGACGGTCGCGTTCGAGCGCGAGGGGCACGAGCCGGATTCCATGACCCAGCCTCCACTGCCCCGCGGACAGCCGCTCATTGACCGCGCCCTTTTGGCCGGCATTGCGGTGGCGGGAGGCTTCAGCGCCCTCGCCGGGCTCGCCCTGGTGCTCACGGCCACCGGCTCCGCTGCACATGCCGCCTGGCTGGCGTTCACGACCCTGGTTGTGGCCCAGCTCATCCGGGCCAACGCCAACCGCAGCCTGCGGGCATCGCTGGTTCGAATCCGACCCAACGGGGTCCTGCTCGGGATGGCCGTCACCTGGGTCGTGCTCCAGGCCGCCATTCCCTACATCCCGCCGCTGGCCGACGCATTCCGGGCCACGCCGCTGTCGATGATGGAGTGGTTGCTGGTGTCGGTCATCGGCCTGGCGCCGGCGGTCCTGGCTGAGATCATCCGCCGACGCGGGTGTCGCTGGGTCGCCTGACCACCGTCGCCCGGAAGTCGGAGGGGCGAGGATCGGCTCCCGGCAGGTGCATTCAGGCCGCTCGTCCCTGGGGGATCGAGCCGTTCGGCACTCGTTAGTCCGACCTCGTCGATCCAGAGTCAGAGCCGCAACAGCGGCGTCCCGGACGACATCCGTCGAGTTGAGCGACACGCCTGCGTCGCAGGAGGCACAGCGGTGAACGACCGACAACTTCAGCAGTCAGTGATCGATGAGCTGGCCTGGGAGCCATCGGTCAACGCCAGCCAAATCGGCGTTGCGGTATTGAACGGCGTGGTGACCCTCAGCGGTCACGTGCAGACCTTTTGGGAGAAGCGGAGCGCTGAAATGGCAGCCCAACGCGTCAGGGGTGTGAAGGCCATCGTCGAGGAGATCGAGGTCCAGCTGCGCGGCGATGACCGCTGGGGGAATAAGGCGATCGCCAACCGGGCGCTTCAGCGTCTGGCGTTCGATGCGGTGGTGCCCAAGGATCGGATCACCCTCAAGGTCGAGGACGGCTGGGTCACCCTCAAGGGCGAGGTCGACTGGTACTTCCAGAAGACGGCCGCGGAACACGACGTCCACAACCTCACCGGCGTCAGAGGGCTGACCAACCAGATCTCGATCAAGCCCCAGGTTAAGTCATTCGAGGTGCGCAAGAAGATCACAAAGGCATTGAAACGCACGGCTGCCCTCGACGCGGCGGCGATCTCGATTCAGACCGACGAGGGAGGGTGACATTGAGGGGGAGGATGCAAAGCTGGAGCGAGCGAAAGCTGGTCGAGGACGCGGCATGGTCCGCCCCCGGTGTCACCCAGGTGAACGACAAGCTCAGCATTGGCGGCTGAAAGGGAGGTGCTCCTAGCCACAGTTATCGCATGCTCCTGCTCGAATCGATCACCCCGCGTGTCGACAAGGTGATTCAGGCGGGCCCCATAGGTCCTTACCTCCCGCTTCGGTCTCGGCCGATGCGACCCAGGTGGGTGTCCTTGAACCCGGTGGGCAGCTTGAGGCCGTAGCCGAGGGCCCGATCCCAGCCGACGTGCGCCCCCACGGCAGTGGCCGCGAGCAAGGGCCACAGCTGTCCGATGGCGATCGCCAGCAGGGCGAGGCCCACCGGCAGCGCCCAGTTGTGGACCAGGTTGTAGGTCACCGCGCCGAGCCGTGGACCGGCCACGTAGCCGAGCATCGACAGGTCCGGCGCCAGGAGGGCTGGAATCAGCACCAGCGGCGACCCGCCGAGAGTCAGGAAGGCAACGATCCCCAGCACCCCGACCGCGGCCGATTCGATCCGCAGGATCCAGGTCACGTTCATCTCGGGCGTCGCTCCGTCACTCCCAGCGGAACAGGCGCGTGGCGATCACGAAGGTGATGACCCCCCAGATGGCCAGGCCGATGACATCGGTCCCGATGACGTCCAACCCGGCACCGTCGTTGATGACCGCCCGCAGCGCATTGTTCAGGTAGGTGAGCGGCAGAAACCGGGTCACCTCCTGCAGGAATTCGGGCATCGCTTCGCGGGGAAAGAACGAGCCCGACAAGAACATCATGGGCAGGCTGATCAGGTTGGCCACCGGTGCGGCCTGGTTCTCGTTCTTCGCCCAGCCCGCCACTCCGAAGCCCATCCCCAGGAATACGACCGAGCCGAGCACCGCGAGCGCCAGCACCACGGCGACGCTGCCCACCAGCTGAACCCCGAACAAGAGCCCCACCCCGAGCAGGATCAGGACCTGGACCAGGGCGATGACCAACCGCGAGCTGACCTGGGCCGCCAGGAAATAGGTCGGTGAAGTCGGCGTCGCGAACAGCCGCCGAAGCGTCCCGGTCTGCTTGAGCTGGACGAATCCGAACGCCACGCTGAACACGCCCAGTTGCATGACGGTCAAGCCCAGGATCCCGGGCACCAGGAAATCGATGTAGCCCAGGTTGCGCCCGGCAACCTCCTCGACCACGACCAGTGGCTCCTGCGAGCCCCCATCGACGGAGACGAGGGCCTGGGCCACGACCGCGTGCACCAGTAGCACGGCGGTGTGCCCCTCGCCGGCCTGGGCCTGGCTGGTGTAGGCCGACAGCGGTTCAAAGCCCGAGGACCCGGGGGGCACCAACTCCCACCCGGCGCGGATCCGCACGACTGCCGCCCGGTCGCCCTCCGCGAGCGCGGCCAATTCATCGGTCAGGCTGCCGGTGTGGATCACCAGGCCGGAGGTCTGCTCGAGCGCGACCTGCAGCGTCTGGCTGGACGAGTTCTGGGCTTCATCCGCGACCCCCACATCCAGCTCGGCCGCTTCACCGAAGTTGAGGACCCCGAAGATGAGCATGATCACCAGGGGCAGGAAGAAGCTGAAGAAGACGGCCGTGCGGTCGCGGATGAACATCTTCCCCGAGGCCACGAACAGGTGCCAGAGCACCTCGAACCGTCGGGCCATCGGTCAGTCCTCGCGGAGCTCGTGGCCGGTGAGATCGATGAACACGTCCTCCAGGTTCGCCAGCCGCTCCACCCGCTCCTTGGTGAACCCACGTCCAAGCAGGGAACCCACGAGCGCATCCGGCGAATCGAGGGCCACGATCTTCCCGCCATCCATGATCGCGACCCGGTCGCACAGGTACTCGGCCTCCTCCATGTAGTGGGTCGTGAGGATCACCGTGTGGCCGCGCTCGCGCAGCCCCTTGACGACCCCCCACAGGTGGCGCCGGGCCTGGGGATCGAGTCCGGTGGTCGGCTCGTCCAGGAACAGGACCGGTGGGTCGTTCACGAGCGCCGCCGCGATGCTGAACCGCTGCTTCTGCCCGCCGGATAGCGTTCGGACCTGGCTACGCGCCTTCTCGGACAGCTCGACGTCCGCCAGCAGCGTCGCCGGGTCGACGGTGACGTGGTACAGGTGGCCGAAGAGGACCAGCAGCTCGGTCAGGTTCAGCTCGTCGAAGAAGGCGGACGATTGAAGCTGGATACCGATGCGGGCCTTGACGGCCCGCGGATCCGAGGCGACATCCAGCCCGTCAACGGTCGCGCTGCCCCCGTCGATGGACCGCATGCCCTCGATCATTTCGAGGGTCGTCGTCTTGCCCGCCCCGTTGGGACCCAGTATCCCGAATACCTCGCCTGCGGCGACCTCGAAGCTGACGCCGTCAACCGCGCGCAGGGAGCCATAGGACTTCTGCAGGTCGCGGGCGACGATGATCGGTTCGGCGACGGGCATCGATGGCCGATGGTAATTCAGGTCGGTCAGGCGTGGCGCCAGATGCGCCAGATGGCTCCGCTATCGGCCAGCGGGTCGCCGTGGACCAGGAAGAAGTGCGCCGGGCCGCCCTCGCGAATGACGCCCGCGTCCGGCTCCCCCAGGGCCTCCCCGCCGCGCCAGGTGACCGCGGCCAGGGCCTCCACCGGCTCGAGGCCGGCCGCGATGAGCGACTGAAACTCCCACGGGATGTGGTTCGCGCGCGCCGATCCCCCGCCAGCGTCGGAGCCGGCCGCGATGGCTACTCCGGCCGCGCGCGCGTTCCGGACGCTCGCTTCGGCCGCCTCCAACTCGTCGCCGATCCGGCTCGCGGCGCCGGTCGCGGAGAAGAACGGGACGGTGGTGGTGGCCGAAAAGCTCAGCCACGAGTGAAGAACGGTCAGGGTCGAGACGAGCATCGTGCCGGTGTCCCGCATCCGGCGCGCGGTGTAGGCGTCGAGCTCGAAACCATGTTCCACAGTGTCGACACCGGCCTCAACTGCGACCCGGATGCTCGCGATACGCCCGGCATGAGCCGCCACGCGGGCACCGCGGGCGTGCACCGCATCAACCACGCGACGGGTTTCGTCGATGGACCACGGTGTCGCGTTGGGATCTGGGCCCTCCAGGTACAGCTTCACGAGGTCCGCGCCGTCGTCCAGCTGCTGGAGGGCCACGGCCAGCAGCTGATCGGCGTTGGCGGCCTCGGCGCTGATCCGTCCGGGCAGTGAGCCGGCGCGGGTGACCCAGCTGCCGGCAGCCCGGATGGCCGGGAAGCCGGCACGTCCCGCGAGGCGGTCCCGCACGCCAAGGGATGCGGCCCGCCGGCGACCGTCGACCGGGTCGCTGACGATGGGGCTGCCCACGTCACGCAGCCAGCGCACGCCGTACTGCCAGGCCAGGGCCGCGTTCGCTTCCCCGGTCGCGGCCAGGACGGCGGGTGGGTCGTTGAAGCGCTCAATCCAGTTGACGCCGCCGGCGCCGGTGAGATGGGAGTGTGCATCGACCAGGCCCGGCACGATGGTGGCGCCGGCGGCGTCAACGACCGCGGCTCCCCGGGGATCCTCCTCGCCCCCCGCGGGACGGATCCACACCACGACGCCGTTCTCCACCAGGACGCTGACGTTCCGCTGGAGCGTGGGCGAGCGGCCGTCGGCGAGAGCGGCGCCGCGATACAGGACCGGCGCACCGGGCAAAAGGATAGGCATGGGCGTGGCTGACGGCGTGGGGCTGGGGCTGGGACTCGGCCGCGCCGCGGGCGAACGCGTCGGACGTGGGGTTGGGCTCAGGGTGGGGACCAGCGTCTCGGCACAGGCCGCCAGAAACGCGGCCGGGGTGAGCACCCCCAGCTGGAGCAGGCGGCGGCGCGAGATGCGGGACGGATCGGGACCGCTCATCCGACGACGGCCTCGTAGACCTCCACGGTCCTGCTGGCCACCGAGGCCCAGCTGAACTGCTCGACCGCGCGCAGACGCCCCGCCTCGCCCATGGCGGCGCGCCGCGCCGGATCGGCGACGAGCGCGTTGATGGCCGCGGCAAGATCATGCGCCACGCGGTCCACGCCGCCAGGCCCCATCGGGTCATCCGGGGGTTCGACCAGGAGACCGGTTCGCCCGTGGACGACCACCTCGGGAATGCCGCCCACCCGGGTGGCCACCACCGGCACGCCGCATGCCATGGCCTCCAGGTTGGTGATCCCGAACGGCTCGTAGACCGATGGGCAGGCGAACACCGCGGCGTGGCTGTACAGCTGACGGACGGTGGGTCGGTCCAGGTGCTCGGGGATCCAATGGATCGGCCGGTGGGGGGATGCGGCCCGTGCAGCGGCGACGCCCTGCTCCACCTCGGCCGCCAGCTCCGGGGTGTCGGGCTGGCCGGCGGCCAGCACCACGCCGATCCGCGAATCCAGATGCGGAATGGCTTGGATCAGGGTGGTGATGCCTTTCTGGCGCGTGATGCGGCCCACGAACAGGACGTACGTGGTCGCAGGGTCGATGCCGAAACGGGCCATCGCATCGCGCCCGGTGTCGGGTGCGAACGCGACGGTGTCGATTCCGTTGTGGACGACCTGGACCCGGGCGGGGTCGGTGGCGAAGTGCTCCAACACGTCGGTGCGGGCCGCGGCGCTGACCGCGATGACGGCATCCGCCTGCTCCAGGGCCTGCCGCTCCACCCAGGCCGAGACGTCGTAGCCGCCGCCCAGCTGCTCGCGCTTCCAGGGTCGCAGGGGCTCGAGGGAGTGGACGGTCACGACCAATGGCATGCCGTAGGCCTGGGCGATCATCAGCCCTCCCAGGTGGGTGTACCAGGTGTGGCAGTGGACCAGGTCGGCCGTCGGCGGGTCGGCCGCCATGGCCAGATTTCGGCTGAAGGCGGCCAGCACCGGGCGCAAGGGATCTGGCGCGTTTCCGGCGTCCAGGGTGGCGGGATAGCCGCGAACCCGCCAGCCCGGCTCGTCCTGGTGCTGCTCCCCGAAGGTGCGGATGTCGAGCTCGATCTTGCCCCGAAGCGCATTCGTCAGCTCCGTGACATGGACCCCGGCACCGCCGTACACGTTGGGCGGGAACTCGTTGGTCAGGACCACGACACGCACGGGCGGAGCCTACAACGCCTGACCGGGTGGGTCCGCGGCTCAGCTGGTGGCATCACAGTCATTCGTGCTATCGCGCTATCGCGCCGCACGATGTCACGAAGGGTTGTGACACGCGGCCACCGCCGCCGAGGGGCAATTGACGTCTGGACGGATACTCCCCCATAGTATCGGACGGATACCGTGGATGGACCGATGACGACCGCGCCCGCCGACACCCAAACCGCCACCGACACCAGAGCCGAGCTCAGCCTCCCGGTGGAGGGCATGACGTGCGCGAGCTGCGTGAACCGCATCGAGCGGTTCCTCAATCGGGCGGACGGCGTCACCTCGGCGACCGTCAACCTGGCCAGCGAAGAGGCCATGGTCCGGTACGACCCGGCCCGGATCGATCGGGCCGGGATCATCGGGGCGATCGAGGCGGCCGGCTACGACGTCCGGCCCCAGTCCACGCCGACGGCAGGCACGACGATCCCCGAGACGGAGCTCGACGCGGTGGAGATGGCCCGGGCCGCGGAGCGGCGCGGGCTGCTGCGTGACGGGGTGGCGGCCACCATCATCGGTCTGGCCATGATGGCGGTGACCCTGTGGCCAGGCGGAGCGCCGCTGCCCATGGATCGGCTCAACCTGGTCCTGCTGGTGCCGGCCACCTTCGTCCAGCTCGTCCTGGGCCGGCGCTTCGTGGCCCGTGCGCTCCGCGGGCTGCCCCACGGGGAGCTGACCATGGACACCCTGGTCGTCATGGGCACCGGGGCGGCGTACTCCTACTCCGTGGCTATCACTCTCTTCCCGGACGCGGTCATGGCGGCCGGCCTGCCGCTCGACACGTTCTACGAGACCGCGGCCATCATCATCGGCTTCGTGCTCATCGGACGTTGGCTGGAGGCCCGGGCCAAGGGCCAGGCCGCGGGCGCCGTGCGAGCCTTGCTGCGCCGCCGACCGGAGACGGCGCGGGTCATCCGGGACGGCGCCGAAACGGAGGTGCAACTCGCCGAGGTGCGGGTGGGCGACCCGGTGCGGGTCCGCCCGGGTGAGCGAATCCCGGTCGATGGCGTAGTGGTCGAGGGAGCCAGCGCGGTGGACGAGTCGATGCTGACCGGGGAGCCGCTGCCCGTGGAGAAGGCGCCGGGAGACCGCGTGACCGGGGCCACCCTCAACGCGCACGGCAGCTTCGTCCTGCGCGCCGACCGGGTAGGCGCCGACACGACCCTGGCCCAGATCGCGCGCCTGGTGGAGCAGGCCCAGGGATCGAAGGCGCCGATCCAGCGCCTCGTCGATCAGGTGGTGGCGTGGTTCGTCCCGGCCGTGGCGCTCGTCGCGGTCCTGACGTTCGTCGCCTGGATGGCGCTCGGCCCCGAGCCGCGCTTGCCGCTGGCGCTGTCCAGCGCGATCGGAGTCTTGATCATCGCCTGCCCGTGCGCGATGGGCCTGGCCACCCCGACCGCCCTGATGGTGAGCGCCGGCAAGGGGGCCGAGGCCGGCATCCTGGTCCGCGACGGGGCCGCGCTCGAGCGAGCGGCGGGCATCTCGGCGGTCGTCTTCGACAAGACGGGGACCCTCACCCGGGGGCGACCGAAGGTGACCGGCGTGTTCCCATTAGGGACCGATGCTCGGGCGCTGCTGCTCGTGGCCGGGGCCGCGGAACGGGGAAGCGAGCATCCGCTGGCCTCGGCCATCGTCCGCCGTGCGGGAGAGGAAGGCGTGGTGGCGGACTCCGCCACGGTGACCGAGTTCGCCGCCGTACCGGGAGGTGGGGTGCGCGCCACGGTGGAGGGTCGCGCGGTCCTCATCGGCAGCGCGCGACTGCTTTCCGACGCGGGGGTCGTCGCCCCCCCGGCGTCGTCCCTGGACGACGCGGAACGCGCCGCCGCGGCCGCCGGCCAGACCGCGGTCTGGGTCGCCGTCGACGGGGAGCTCCGGGGTCTGTTGACCATCGCCGACCGCATCAAGCCCGAGGCCCCGGTCGCGGTGGCGCAGCTGCGTGCGGCTGGCCTCGAGCCGTGGCTGCTGACCGGTGATCGTGCGCCAGCGGCGCGCGCGATTGGCGCCGCGGTGGGGATCGACCCGGATCGGATCGTGGCCGAGGTCCAGCCGGGCGAGAAGGCGGCCAGGATCGAGACGCTCCAGGCGACCGGGCGTCGGGTGGCGATGGTCGGCGACGGCATCAACGACGCGCCGGCGCTGGCCCAGGCCGACCTCGGGGTCGCCATCGGCACCGGGGCCGACGTGGCGGTCGAAGCCAGCGACGTGACCCTGGTCGGGGACGACCTGCGGGCGGTGCCGGCCAGCATCGGCCTGGCCCGGGCGACGATGCGGATCATTCGCCAGAACCTCGTATGGGCGTTCGGCTACAACGTGCTGCTCATCCCGGTCGCAGCCGGCATCCTGTACCCGTTCACGGGCTGGACCCTGAACCCCGCCCTGGCGGCGGGTGCGATGGCCCTGTCCAGCGTGAGCGTGGTGACCAACTCACTCCGGCTGCGAGGATTCCGGCCCCGCGACGCTGAACGCACGACCGACGTGACCGATCTGACTGATCGGAACGATCTGACCGACTCGGAGGACTGACCGATGGAAACCAGGATAGGTACCCTGCCTCACGACCCGGTGTGCGGGATGTCCGTGGAGCCAGCCCAGGCCGAGGCCAAGGGCCTGGTGGCCGAGCACGTGGGGGTCACGTACTACTTCTGCGGGCGCGGCTGCCTGCTCGACTTCCGCGACGACCCGGGCCACTACCTCGACCCCAACTACCTCCCAAGCATGTAGCCGCTTCCCAGCATGTAGCTCGCGACTCTTAGGTCGCGCCGGATGTACACGAGATGTACTCATCGGCCCATTTATCGGTGGCGGTAGACCGCAGACCGCGGTTTGGCCGTATTTCCTGGCCGATTTGTTCGCACGATGCACCGAATGGCCATGATTCGGGGCCTGCGAGGGGAAACGTGTTCGATACGTACGTGTTATGTACATCTGTCCGAGTAGGCCCTGTCGCAGTAGGCCCTGTCGGAGCCGTTCGCTGTAGGCTGCGAGCGTGGATCTCGGGCCGCGGCTCAGCTCAGGGTTGGGGGCACCATGGGAGCACGACTGGAAGGGGCAGCTCCACGAGCACGCAATCGACTCAGAGGCACTGACCGGCAACCCGCTGGGAGACCCAAACCGCCGCCCGGTCTGGGTCTACACGCCACCCGGGTACGAGGACAACCCGACCAGGCATTACCCGAGCATCTACCTGATCCAGGGCCTCACGGGCCAGGTTGACATGTGGCGGGCCCGCAAGGCGTTCCGCCGCAGTGTCCCTGAACTGGTGGACGTGCTGTTTGCCACGCCCGACCAGGCCCCGGCGCTCGTCGTCTTCGTGGACTGCTGGACCAGCCTGGGCGGGAGTCAATACCTCGACTCCCCGGGGACAGGCAGTTATCTGACGTACCTATGCGACGAGGTCATCTCCTGGGTCGATGCCACCTACCGGACACTCCCCGATCCGGCGCACCGGGCAATCACCGGCAAATCGTCGGGCGGATACGGAGCCATGGTCCTGCCCATGCTTCGCCCGGACCGATTCGGCGCGCTGGCCACCCACGCCGGCGACGCATTGTTCGAGGTCTGCTACCTGCCCGAATTCCGCGAGGCGGCGCGCGCGTTGCGCGACTGGTACGACGGCTCGTACGACCGCTTCTGGGCCGATTTCCGGGCTCGCCCCGGAGTCATGCGCCCAGGCGACCTGGTCCTCCTCAACGAGTGGTGCATGGCCGCCTGCTACTCCACCGATGCGGACGGTACCGTGCGCCTGCCATTCGACCCTGCCACGGGGCGCCTTGTCCCCGAAGTCTGGGAACGATGGATCGCCAACGACCCGGTTCGGATGGTGGCCGGCCACGCAGATGCCCTGCGTGCCCTGCGCGGCATCTGGATCGATGCGGGGCGCAAGGACGAGTGGCACCTCGACCTGGGTGCCGAAGCCTTCCGCCTCGAACTGGCAGCCATCGGGGTAACGGAACCGATCGTCCGATTCGAGCTGTTCGAGGGGACGCACGCGGACCTCGAGTATCGGTACCCGATGGCCATAGGCTGGTTGGCGGAACGGATCTCCGACTCGACACGACCGTCCGGCTAGGCGGAGGACGCCCGGTTAGGCCGCGACCACCCGATCTCGGCCGCCCCGCTTGGCCATCGACAGCGCCACGTCCGCGGTGCGGAGCAGGGCCTCGCTGGTGGGCTCCGCGTCGTCGAGCGCGGCACAGCCGGCGGACACGCTGAGCCGCAGCGGCGCGCCGTCCTCGGCGGCGATCGTCCGCGACGCCAGTCGAGATCGGATCTCCTCGGCCACCGCCACCGCATGATCCCGGTCCGTCCCATCCAGGACGACCACGAACTCCTCGCCGCCGAAGCGGGCCACCATGTCGGTCTGGCGCAGACGGTCGCGCAAGACGTGCGCGAACACCCGCAGCGCCTGGTCGCCGACCTGCACGCCGTGGAGCTTGTTGAACGTCCCGAAATGGTCGAGGTCGAACAGGATGGCGGACACCGGGCGCCGCTCCGACTCGGGCGTCGCGTCCCGGGCGGTGAGGAGCCGGGCAACCGCGTCGTCGAAGAAGCGGCGGTTGTGGAGGCCGGTCAGGCCGTCGCGCACCGACAGGTCGGCGAGTGCCTGCCGGTCGCGGGCCAAGGCCAGGGAAGCCGCGATCTTGCCGGCCATGGTCGTGACCAGGTCGCGGTCGATGCGATCCAGTGGCTCGGGAGAGGCGGATTCAATGTTCAGCACGCCCAGCAGGACCCCGTCCAGGAGCATGGGTGCCGCGATCTCGCTCACCACGCGGGGATCGCCGACGACGTAATCCGGATCGGTCTTGACGTTCTGGACCAGCTGGACCTCGCCCGAGCGGGCGGCGCGGCCCACGACTCCGGTCTGCGGGTCGAACTGCGACATGTCCACGTCATACCCGCGCTGGGCGCCCAGCTTCAGGGTTCCGTCCTCGACGATGAAGATCACGGCCAGCGCATACCCGAAGCGTTGGACCATGACGTCGGCCACGCGCTCCAGCAGCTCGGGGGTCGCGCCGGAGGTGACCAGCAGCCGGCTGACCTGCTCCAGACCGGCGATCTGCCGCGACCGACGCCGCTCGGACATGGCGGTCGTCCGGAATTGGTCATTGATCTGCTCCAGCTGCGACACGAGTCGCCGGGTGCCTATTGCGAGCACGGTGGACACGCCGACCAGGGCCACGCCGCGCGGCGTCACTTCGGTCAGGGCCAGCGGATTGGCGGCATTGGCCAGGCTGGCCAGCTCGGGTACGAGGTAGATGACGGCGGCCGTGAAGCCGATGACGGCGGCCTGCCAGGGCCCCAGGGCGGCGGCGGCCACCACGACCGGCAGATACAGCGGGAACAGGGGTCGCGCGGGTCCGCCCACGGTGTTCACGAGAGCCCACACGAACAGCAGCGCGATGGTCAGCCGCAGGAGCGACCACCCATGCGGCGTGAGGAACCGATGTCGGGCCGGGACCAGGCCCGCAACGGCTTGGAGGCCCAGGAAAATGGGGCTGAGGATCAGGACCATGACCGTATCCTCGGTAACGTGGGTCACCGACGACACGGCCAACGCGACCGGCGCCAGGAGGGCGGTGTACCACAGGGGCGCGTCGCGAGCCATGCGGCGCACGCTCTTGCGGCGCCCGCTCGCCAGGCGCGTGCTGGCGTGCCGGACACGGGTCAGCCGCCGGGCGTCGGGCACACCGGCCACCGGCCGTTCGGCGACCCCCCGGTCAACCAACTCGGTCATCCGGCCAAACCGTACCCAACCCCCCAGCAACGCACCATGAGCCGGAAGTACCGATGGGGCCGCGTACACTCCGCCTCGATGCGGATCGCCCACGTTCGCGAGCGGAACGCCCCCATCGGGACCGGGTTGCGGATGGCCGCCGCCCGCGACGCAGGGGCGACCCGCTGGCTGGATCTGGAGCACGCGCGCGAGGTCCTGGTCGGCGACGATCCGCGACGGGCCCACAACTCAGTGCTGTTTCGGCAGCCAGTGACCACCCTGGACGCGCATCTCGCGCGCGGCCTCCGGGTGGAGGCCCTGGCAGAGATCGTGGACGGATACACGCCCGCAGTGGACGCGGACGAAGGCATCTGGGACGCCGCCGAGCTGGTCTTTGGGCCGCCCATCCTCAGGCCGCCATCGCTCCGGGACTTCTACGCCTTTGAGCAGCACGTAGGCACGATGTGGCGGCGTCGCGGCCACGACATCCCGGAGGCGTGGTACCGGCTGCCGATCTTCTACTTCGGCAACACATCCGAGATCCGCGGCCCCGGCGAGCCAGTGTGGGCCCCGCCCGGATCGACTGAGCTCGACTATGAGCTGGAGGTGGGGGCGCTGGTCGACACCGCGGCCGTCGACCTGGCAGCAGACCAGGCCGAGGAGGCCATCGGCGGCTATATGGTCCTCAACGACTGGTCGGCGCGTGACCTCCAACGCGAGGAGACGACAGTCCGACTGGGCCCGGCCAAGGGCAAGGACTTCGCCACCAGCATCGGTCCCTGGCTGGTCACCCCCGACGAGCTGACCGATGCCCGCACGAAAACGGGATACAACCTGGTCATGACGGCCGATATCAACGGGGAGGAGATCAGCCGCGGGACGTGGTCGGCGGCGCACTTTTCATTCGGCGAGATGCTGGCCCGGGCCTCGGCCGACGTGCGGCTACGGCCCGGGGACCTGATCGGCAGCGGGACCGTGGGGAGCGGCTGCCTGCTGGAGGTGAAGGACGAGCGGTTCGGGCGCTGGCTCGAGCCGGGGGACGAAGTGGTGCTGCGCATCGAGCGGCTGGGGGAGCTGCGGACGCCGATCGTCGAGCGGTCTGAACAGAGGAGCGTGTCGTGATGCAGCACATGGGTCTGCTGGCCCGGATGGCGGTGGCCGAGGGCCGCCTGGCCGCGTTCGCGGAACGTCCGCCGCCGGGCCTGACCGATGCCGACCCGGCCACCGGCGAGCGCTGGGACGTCGGCCAGGCCTGGGCCCACGTGGCGGAGTTCGTCCCCTACTGGCAGGGCGAGATCGAGCGGGTGCTCGCCGGTGCGGGCGCCGAACCGGTGCCCTTCGGGCGCACGACCGAAGATCCAGGGCGGGCGGGCGCCATCGAGGCCGGCCGCAACGAGCCTCCGACCGAGCAGATGGCCCGCCTGGCAGGCGCGTTGATGCTGCTGCGGACCTACTTGGCGCGGCTATCCGAGGCGCAGTGGTCGGCGCGCGGGCTGCATGAGCGGCGGGGCGAGATGACGGTGGCTGAGATCCTCGATCGGTTCGTCGTCAGCCACCTGGAGGAGCACGCCGACCAGCTCGAGAAGCTGGCCGCCGATTCGGCCTGATCAGTCTTCCCCGTCGTCCTCGGTCTCGCCGATCTCCATGTCGACCACCACGCACGGTTCGGGGCCGTCCACCCAGGCGCGGTGGCCGGGTCCGATGACCAGGTGATCTCCGGGCCCTGCGTCGACTTCCTCCCCCTCATCGGTCAAGTAGCGGATGCGGCCAGAGATGACGTACTCGTGGTGGGTCTCTGGACAGCTCTCCGCACCCTCGGCGTAGGGCTTGACGTGCTCGTCCCAGCTCCAGCCCGGGTTCAGGACGGATCGGGCGACCATCGAGTCGCCGATGATCGAGATGTCATACCGGCCCGCCTCGCCGAAGTCGTAGGCCTGGTCGGGGGTGTCCAGGCTTTTGACGGTGATGGCCATCTGGTGCTCCAGACCGATAGGGATTACGTTGGCCGCACGGTACCCCCTCAGGCCAGCCCAGGGTCAGCCTTGGGCGGCGAAATCCCGCTCACCGCGACGAGGAAACGCCAATGCAGACCATCGGCATCGTGCTGAATGTCGGCGAGGACCAATCGGAGGAGTTTGAACGCGGGTTTCGAGCCATGGAAGCGCCGATCTGGCAGGACCTGCATGCACGCGGGCTCCTGGTGATGGCGACCTTGAGCCGTCTCGATGTCAGCACCAAGAAGGTCGCCGGCGCGGCACAGTACCTGGTGGTCGCCATCTTCGCCACCGATGAAGGTCACCACGTTCACGACAGCGATCCCCGCTTCGAAGCCTGGAACCAACAGGCCGACGCATACCAGACCGATGAGCCGTACGTGTTCGGAGGCGACACCATCGTCAACGTCGGCCCTTGAGCTGGGCTGCCCGAATCCTGTCGGGGAACGCGCATCGGTAGATCGTGGTGGCGGGCGGGAGTAGCTCAGTTGGCCCGAGCCGGCGCGACGCAGATCTTGGCGGAGGCGGCGAACTGCGATATCGTCTGCGCGAACTGTCACCGCTCCCGGACCCTCGCCAGGCGCACGGGAGTGTCAGCGCGGGAGTAGCTCAGCTGGCAGAGCGCGACCCTTCCAAGGTCGATGTCGCGGGTTCGATCCCCGTCTCCCGCTCACCTCTCATGTGGCCCGACGCCTTTGCTCGGTCAGGACGACGACTGCATGTCCCAATTCAGGGTTGATCGCGAACACGGGCTGGTCTCCGGTGGCATCCAGACCGGTGTGCCCAACCGTGGGAGGCTCGCCCCCTCTCCTGGGAAGATCATGAATCCGTACCCGCTTCGCCGCCCGAGGGAGATGAGGCCAGGTGCGGTCCGGAGCACTAGCAACGGGCGCGCCTGCCGCGCATACTGTGGGGGCGTTCGTTCATCCGGCGAATGGCCACAACCAACGGTCGAGCAGAAAAGAGAGATCCCCCGATGATCAAGGCTCCTCGTGGAGGCAGGCTCGCCATGGGCCTGGTCTTGGTGTTGATCGCCGCCTTCCCCAGCGCAGCGGCCGCCGACCATTCCTGGGGCAGCTACCACTGGGCGAGGACGAGCAATTCATTTACGCTGCTCGTGGGCTACAACGTCTCGACTACTTGGGACCAGTACCTCGACGAGGCCATCGTCGACTGGAATGAATCGACGGTCCTCCAGCTGGCAGAAACAGCTGGCCGGGCGAGGGGGAAGAACTGCCGGCCGACCGCAGGACGGATCGAGGCCTGCAGCGCCAGCTATGGCTCCACCGGCTGGCTCGGCGTGGCACAGATCTGGGTGCGCGGAAGCCACATCACGCAGGCCACCACCAGGGTCAACGACACCTATTTCAACACCGCGACCTACAACTCCCCGGCTTGGCGTCGCTTGGTGATGTGCCAGGAGATCGCGCACGACTTCGGGCTCGACCACCAGGACGAGATCTTCAACAACCCGAACCTGGGGTCGTGCATGGACTACACCAACGATCCCGATGGCGGCGCCGGTGGTGCCTCGCCAACCGATCTGTCCAACGAGCACCCCAACCTGCACGACTACGAGCAGCTCGAGACTATTTACGAGCACTTCGACAGCACCTCGACAGTGGGGCAGGTTGCGGCGGCCGGGGAGCCGGGGAACGCTCCCGCCTCGTGGGGCCAACTCGTTCGCGGCTCGCAAGCGTCTGGGGTCAGCCTCTATGTGCTGGACCTCGGAAACGGCCAGCGGGTCTACACCCACGTCATCTGGGCGCGCTGAGCGGTCCGCAGCCCCGGCGGTGGCCGCCAGCCGTGCGGTGAGGACCTCCTAGGCGACTACTAGCCGGTCGGCGAGGCCCTCGTGACCACACGATAACTGGACGCGTTTCGCTCGAGCTCCCCACGCTCCCTGCCACAGCGCTCAGACGTCGCGGCCTTCCAAGCTGAATGTCGCGGGTTCGATCCCCGTCTCCCGCTCCAATGCCTAGGTGTCCGGTGGAGGTTCGGTGGCGGCAGGCGCAGCCTCGTCGTCCGGCGTCGGCACGTCCGCGGGCTTCCGGGTCGCCGCTTCTTGAGCCTTCAGCCGCGCGAGCAGGTCCTCGCGGCGACGATCCGCCTGTTCTCGCGCCACGGCCTCGTCTTGTTCTCGGATGCGCGTGCGTTTCACGACACCGAGTGTAATCGGAGGCGAACGTTGATCACCGTGAGCTGCGAACCGGACGGCGATGATTGGCGTTGCAGCGTGACTATCGGGGACGATCCGGCCATTACCCGGCACCAGGTGGCGGTCTCTGGCGAAGATCTCGTTCGGCTCGCGCCGGCAGGAACCAGCGTGGAACAATTGGTAGAGGCCTCCTTCGCCTTCCTGCTCGAGCGAGAGCCGCGAGAGTCGATTCTCCGCAGCTTCGACCTTCCGGAGATCTCCCGCTACTTCCCCGAGTACGAGCGCGAGATCCGGAGGCGACTCAGCGCGTGATCGTCCCCCGTTGCCCCTTTGATGACGATCACATCCTGAGCGACGCCAGGAGGCGGAACACGGGCAAGGCTTTTGCGAAGGTATCGGCCAGCATGTCCGGCAGGTCAGGCGACAGGACTTCCTCGTCGGAGACCCGGCGGCCGAACGTCACGTCCTTGAGCTTGAGCAACGCCGCGTCGGGGTGGTCTGCCGCGTAGCCGGGTGGAGTTCGCATCAGCCGATCACCGTCGACCTCGCCGAACTCCTTCACGAATGCCCGATCGTCGATGGCGGCATGTACGCGAGGCGCGTCGGTCGCAACCGTGTTGCGCCACGCCTCCAGGAGCGGGCGCTCCGGATGCCACATCCCTCCCCCAACGTAGCCCTCGTCGGGCTCGAAGTGGAAGTACCCGCCCACGTGATGCACCGATTCGGTGCGGCTCCGAGGCAGCGCCGGTGCGCCGTCCGGCGCCCACGGAAAGCTGGCGCTGACATGGGTCTTGTACGGCGACTTGTCCTTTGAGAAGCGGACGTCGCGGTAGATGCGGAACGGGGAGCGGACATCGGCCCGGAGCGGGAGCCCACGCGCTTCAAATCGCTCGCCCAGCGCCATGCACAGGGCCTCGAGTGGCTCCTTGAGCAGTCGCTCGTACTCGGCCTTGCGGGCCTGGAACCAGGCGCGGTCGTTGTTCAACGCCAGCTCGATCAGGAAGTGGAGGGCCTCAGGTTGGAAGCCGGCGAACGCGGTGGCCATCGGTACCTCGCAGGGCGGATCGGTCAGTAGTGGATGTGGCCCGGGATGGCGTGGAACTCCTTCCAGACCTCAACCATCTCGTCGCGCAGGAGCTCGCGCGCGGGGACGGCGCGATCGGGTCCGGGCTGGGCGATGGCATCGTAGATCGGCTTGTCGTCGAAGTCACCGAAGTCGAGGGCGTCCTGGATGGTTGAGGCGTAATAGACGGCATCGACCCGAGCCCACCATGCCGCTGCGTAGCACATGGGGCACGGCTCGCAGCTGGTGTAGACGATGGAGCCGCTCAGGTCATGGGTGCCCAGCCTCCGGCAGGCGTCGCGGATGGCCACGATCTCACCGTGACTGGTCGGGTCCTGATTGGCGAGGACCTGGTTGACGCCGGCACCCACCACCTCCCCGTCGCGGACGATAAGGCAGCCGAAGGGGCTTCCCGTCCGATCCAAGATGGCGCTTTGCCGGGCCATGGCAATCGCCTTCCGCATGAACCGCTGGTGATCGGCATCGGTCATCTGGTGGCCTCCGGGGTGTTCCGCGGAATCTACTCGACGCCGCGGGCGGCCCGTAGACTCGGCGGGCCATGCACCCGTTTCGCTTTGGGCTGACCGCCGGCTGGGTCGGGACCGGTGAGGCGTGGCTGGCCATGGCCCGTAGTGCCGAAGACTTGGGATATAGCGTGTTGCTGGTGCCGGATCACCTGACCCGTCAGCTGTCGCCGGTGCCTGCCCTGGCGGCGGCCGCGGCCGTGACGACGCGCCTGCGCATCGGCTCATACGTCTTCGCCAACGACTACCGCCACCCACTGCTGCTCGCCCGTGAGGCCGCCACCCTGGATGCGGTATCCGGAGGGCGACTGGAGTTCGGGATCGGGGCCGGCTGGCGCGTCAGCGACTATCGCCAGCTGGGGGTGGCGTACGACCCGGCCGGGCGCCGGATCGACCGCCTGGCCGAGGCGCTCGGGATCATCAAGCGCCTCTTCGCGGGCGAGACGGTCACCCACGCGGGCCCGCATTACCGAGTGGAGCGCGCCCAGCTCTCCCCGCGGCCCGTCCAGCAGCCGCGGCCCCCGATCATGCTCGGCGGCGGTGGGCCGCGCATGCTGCGCCTGGCCGCACGCGAGGCGGACATCGTGAGCTTCGTCCCTCAGTTCAACGCTGCCGGCCGCCCGATCCTGCGGCAGGCCACTGAAGGCGCCCTGGTCGAGAAGGTGGCCACCGTAAGGACGGCTGCGGGCGATCGGTTCGACCAGCTGGAACTGAACGTGTTCATCGCCGTGGCTGGGATGGTGGGCAGCCGGAGCTCGGTCGGCGCGTCCCTGGTGGCGGGTGGCATGGCCGCGGTCGTCGGAATGGTCGGCTCACCCTATGCGCTGCACGGCACGCGGGCGCGCCTGCGTGAAATCCTCGAGCGCCGCCGGGATCGGCTGGGGATCAGCTTCTACGCCATCCCCCAGCCCGCCATGGAGTCGATGGCCCCCCTGGTCGAGGACATGACCGGGCGCTAGGCGTCCAGGGCGCTCAACGGAAGCGCTCCTGCCAGAAGGTCTCCCATTCCCCTCGAGGCGACGCGGCAACCGGCGTGGTGCGGTGGCGAGCTCGCATGGACGGGAAGGCCAGCCCCGCCAGCACCATGAGCGCCGCCAGGAGACTGGCCACGAACACCGCTGGCGCTGGAACGGCCATGCCCTGGGCCGTGTCGGGCAGGTCTGCCGACTCCACTTCGCCGACCGCGAACTCGCTGAGCGAGGTCATTCCGTAGGCCGTGATGGAAGTCGGCAGCGCCGCGCCCGAGATGGGCAGGACCCAGGCGCCGTCCCATTTGGCGACCACGAATGCGGCCGTCGAGGCGCCCGAATCGACATCGGCTGGGTCAAAGGTGAAGGTCGCTGTCAACGCGTCGAAGGTGGTCCCGGCGTTGACCAGCGACCACCAGCGGTTGACGTCTCGGGCCGGGTTGATGACCGAGGAGCCGATGCTCGGGTGCTCGCCGGGGGTGGTTGAGGCCGTGATGGTGCCCGACCCGGACACGACGCCGAACAGCAGGCTGACCGGCGCATAGGTCGTCGCGTCGCCGATCTCGAACGTGGCCGCCACGCCCGCGCCGAGCGGGATCGTCTTGCGGAGCTCCCCGCTGACGTGGCCCGCGGTGCGCGCCACCGATGCGGCCGGATCAATAACCACCACCCAGACGCCCGCGTCGAGGACCCCATCGGTCAGCGTCAGGAGCGTTCCGATCGTCATCGGGGCGGTCAGGGTCGCCCCATTCGGGTTGTCCAGGGTCAGGTTGGCCAGCACCGGCAGGCTGGAGGGAATGACGATTCCCGCGCCGGTCCCCGACACGACCAGCGAGGACAGCGGATCCCCGGTCAGGTTGGTGGGCGTGCCGGCTATGGGGTTCGCGATGCCCAGGGTCTGCCCGCTGATGTCGAGTGGTCCGCTCAGGGCCAGGGTGCCGGCCACCGAGACGGCGGTCGTGACGGTGACTCCGGCGGCATTGGTCACAGTAAAGTCAAACAGACCGATGCTGGCGGCTGCGCCGCCGAGGATCTGGGGCGCCACCCCGTTCATCACCAGCAGGCCGGTACCTGGGGTGAAAGCCCCGTCGACGGTCACGTCGCCGCCGACCGTAATGGTCGTGCCCCCTCCACTCAGGGTCCCGGCAGCGATGGCCAGGTCTCCCAGCACGTTCAGGTCCTCGCCTAGCGTGGTGGTGCCTCCGTTGACAGTGAGGTCGTTGAAGCTCATGCCACCAGCGGCCAAGGTGTTTGTGCCCGCGAACACGACCAGGCTGGTTCCGGCGTCAACCGAGCCGGCGACGTGCGTCCAGCTGCCGCCGTCCATCCGGAGGGTGCCGACCAGGAAGAGCGTCCCGCCGGACTTGTCGATGACCACGTTGGGCAGGTCGCCGAGGGCCAGGGTGGCCGTCCCGGTGAAGGTCTGGTCCGTGGCGCCGTTGATCTCCAGCGTGCCGGAGCCGCCATCGAAGGTCGACAGCTGGTCGATGGACCCCGCGGCGCCGAACGTGCCGCCGTCGATCGTGCCATTGTCCAGGGTCAGCGTCCCGCCCGCAGTGGGCACGCCACCGCCCACGGTGTGGGCCCCACCGCTCATGTAGACGTTGTTCAGCGTATGGGTCCCGCTGATCGTGACCGCCGTGTCGAAGTACACGGTGCTGGTGCCAGGGTTGACCGCGCCCTGGAGCCAGGTCCACGAGGATGTGGTCATGCGGATAGTCCCGACCAGGAAGAGCGTCCCGCCCGATTTGTCGATGACGACGTTCGCCATGTCGCTTGTTGTCGTATTGGCCGCACCGGTGAAGGTCTGGTCCACGATGCCAGCGATGCGAACGATGCCTGTCTCCCCGTCAAAGGCGGCTGCCAACGCGATGTCGCCCAGGGCTGCGATGGTGCCGCCTTCCAGGTTGCCATCGGTCAGGGTCAACGTGCCGGCCACGGTCAGGGTGGTGCCGGCCGCGATGGTGATCGTGCCACCCCGGATGTCGACGTTATTCAGCGTGTGACTGCCGGTGATGGTGGTGCTGCCGCTGCCCGTGAAGATCAGGGTGCTGCCGGTCACGACCAGGCCACCGGGGGGCGCGTTGGTGAAGGTCCAGTTGCGGCCGGTGCGCAGGGTGCCGGTGATCGTCAGGACGCCGGAGGTCTTGTTGATGTCGACGTTGGGCATCGCGCCGGCGAGCGCGGTGTGGAAGCCGGTCATCGTCTGGGGCCCCAAGCCGTTGATGAGCAGGAGGGCCGTCCCACCCCCGGTGAAGCCGACCCGGGCGAAGATGTCGCCCTGGGCGGCCAGGGTGCCGGTGGCGCCGCCCTGGTTGAGGGTGCCGCTGAACAGCTCCAGGCTGCCGGTTACGGTCAGGGTCGTGCCGGCGGCAATGGTGACCGTGCCCCCCCGGATGTGGACCGT
>JBBPIR010000005.1:87417-129930 GCA_038040195.1 Chloroflexota bacterium
GTTGCCGGTGAACCCGGACTGGACGTCGATGTTGGCCGCGGCAGCCAGGGTCCCGCCATTGACCACGCCACCGGCGAGATTGAGCGTCCCCAGGATGTCCAGCGTGTCCCCGGCGGCAATGGTCTTGGTCCCCGACAGGAAGGAGACGTTATTGAGGGTCAGATTGGTCGGGACGTCGATCGTGACGTTGCTCGTCGAGAACGCGACCGTCCCGCTGTTGTGGACGAACGTCCCGCCCGACTGCGTGAACGCGCCGGTGACGGTAAGCGTTCCGCTGGTGCTCGTGAACGATCCGCCGCTCAGAGTGAAGGCGTTGTTGACGGTGATCGCCGCATTGCCGCCGAGAAACGTGCCGGCTGCCTGCGTGAAGGCAGCGGCGCCGACGGTCAGGGTGGTTCCGGCGCCCTGGGTGATGGTTCCGGTGTAACCAGCCATGATCAGCACGCCCTGCACCGAAACGTTGGCGGTGATCGTCGCGCTCGTCACGCTCACGAGCGGGTCGAAGACGGCCCGATCCGCCGCTCCGGGAGCGACGTTGCCGGACCAGTTGACCGGGTTGGTCCATAGGCCATCGCCGCTCCCGTTGTCCCAGGTCTGATCGACCGCCAGAACTGGCGGTGGGATGCTGGCGGTGGCGACTGCCAACACGCCGCCTAGGAGTACGGCAAACCCAAATCGGGCGACGCGTGGCACGGCTCGTCGCGAGCGCGCGATATCAGGCCCGGGTTGCTGGACTTGAGTTTGTATGGATCCGACTCCGCCTGGCAGCAATACCCCCGCAGGCCACGGATCCTCCTCCATCTCCACCCCTTAGGGCGGAGACGATCCAGGCCCGGGGGATAGCAAACCGTATTTGGTACTGAGGCCGCCATAGCCCATTTGGTGGGGCAACCCGTACCTCGTGGGAGCCTCGATCGGCTACGCCACGATTCCGCTCGCGCGCAGCGCAGCAATCTCGCCGGCACTGAAACCGGCCTGGGTCAGAATCTCGTCGGTATGCTCGCCCAGGCGGGGTGGCGGCCGTCGCACGGGAAGCTGGACGCCCTCGATCCGGATCGGCGAGGCGGGCAGCTGGACGCCATCCACGGACGTGATCCAGTCCGGCTCGACCTGCCGCATAGCCGCCACGGCCTCGCCAACGCTGTGAACCGGACTGCCGGGAACGTCGGCGGCGGTCATGGCCGCCAGCAGCTCGTCGCGGTGCCACTCGGCGATACGCGGCGCCAGCACCGCCAGCACCTCAGCTCGGCGCGGGACGCGTCCCGGGTTGGTGGCCCATGCCGCCTCCGGTTCCACGCCCAGGAGGGCGCACAGGCGTGCGAACTGAGCGTCATTCCCGACGGCCACCACCACGTGCCCGTCACGGGCCGCAAAGACCTGGTACGGCACGATGTCGGGGTGCCCGGTCCCCCATCGGCGCGGCTCCTCCCCGGTGGCCAGGTGGTACCCGAGCACATTCGTCAGCCCCGCGACGGCGGCCTCGACCAGGCTGACCGATGCCGGCGGCACCGCTGTCCTCCCGGGATCCGGATGACGACGTCCGCGCTCGCGAGCCGCCAGCCCCGCCAGCGCAGCGACCGCGGCCTCCAGGCCGGCCAGCAGGTCCAGCAGCCCGACCCCGAACTTGACGGGCTCGCCTCCTGGCGCGCCGGTGACCGCCATTTGACCACTCCATGCCTGCGCGACCAGGTCGTAAGCCGGGCGCTCGGCCAGCATCCCGGTGCCGGGGAATCCGCCGATCGCGGTCACAACCAGGTGAGGATGGCGCTCACCCAACCGGTCTGCGGCGAGGCCAAGCCGTGCCGCCACCGACGGCACGTAGTTGTGGACGAGCACGTCGGCACGGGCCGCCAGCCGGTCAAGGAGCTCCTGACCGGCATCGGTCTTCAGGTCGACCACGAGGCTGCGCTTGTTGCGGTTCACCGCCGCGAAATAGGCGCTCCGCCGATCGCCCGGGTCGCCCCAGAACGGTGGGCCCCAGCCGCGCGTCTCATCGCCGGACGGCGGCTCGAGCTTCCAGACGTCGGCGCCAAGGTCGGCGAGCAGCATCGTGGCGTGGGGCCCGGCCAGGACCCTCGAGCAGTCGAGAACGATGACGCCGTCCAACGGGAACGTCGGGTCCCGCGTCGGCGCGTCAGCCACCGGCCGGCAGCCTGTCCAGAATTCGCGACTCGAGCTCGAGGATCAGGTGTTCGAGGCCCTCGATCCGATCCAGGATCTCGGCATTCCCGTGCAGCAGCTGCTCATTCTGCTGCTCGGCGACATCGGTCTCGCCGGCGGCATGTTCCAAGGTCATGCGGTCCCGGGCATCCTGCCGGTTGCCGGCCAGGAGGATCAGGGGGCCCGAGTAGGCTGCCAGGGTCCCGAAGGCGAGGTTGAGCAGGATGAACGGGTACGGATCGAAGTTGAAGACCAGGTAGACGTTGGCGGCGATCCAGATCACGGCGATCACCGTCTGGATCACGATGAAGCGCCAGCTCCCGATGACCGCGGTCGCACGGTCCGCGATTCGGGCGCCCAGCGGAGCCTCGTCGATGAGCGCGACGTTCACGGGATGTCGGTGTCGTGGCGGGCGCGCGGCGGGAGTCGCAAGGCGCATGGAGCAAACCTCAGCTGCGGCGTTCAGCCCAAGGCTAGCGTTCCGGTCAGGCTGAGGCGCTCTCTCCCGACGATGTCGCCGACACCGGAGCAGGTGCCTCGTACAGACCGAGCTTGGCCACTGCCCGCTGGACCGGCGCCGGGGCCCACCAGTTCAGCCGACCCATGACCCGCATGAAGGCGGGCACCAGGAGGCCGCGCACGATCGTGGCATCGATGAGCACGGCCAGCGCCTGGGCGAAACCGATCGCTTTCAGGAACAGGACGTCGGACAGGGCGAAGGTCCCGAACACCACGACCATGATCAGCGCCGCTCCGGTGATGATCCCACCCGTGATCCCGATCCCCTCCGCCACGGACTGGGTGTTGTTGCGGGTCGCCACCCACCGCTCGCGGATGCGCGAAAGGAGGAGCACTTCGTAGTCCATCGAAAGCCCGAACAGGATCGCGAACATCAGGATCGGCAGCCAGGCACCCAGCGACCCGTTGGCCTCGAAACCGAGCAGGTCCTGGAGGTTGCCGTCCTGGAAGACCCACACCAGCGCGCCGAAGCTGGCGCTGATCGAGATCAGGCTCATGAGGACCGCCTTCACCGGCAGAAAGACCGATCCGAAGGTCAGGAACAGGACCACCATGGTGACGGCGATGACGATGGCCACCGCGACCGGAACGCTGGCGCGGAAGCTGTCCATGAAGTCCGCCGATCGAGCGGCCAATCCGGTCACCCCAACCGTGGACCCGGACGGTTCCGGCACATCGCGCACCTTGGCTACCAGGCCCCGACCGGCCTCCGTGTCGGGCAGCAGGGTCGAGAACACGGTGACCTTCGCCGTGTCGCCGGCGACGGTCTGAGCCACCCACTCGTCCAGACCCGCCGGCCATGCCTCGCGAGGCGCAGCCAGGAGAGCGAGGTACTGGTCGGCGGGAATGCCGGGTGGCGGGTCGAGCACGCTCTCGACGCTCTGGATGTCGGGCAACGCGGCAACCTGATCGACGTATGCGCCCAGATCAGCCAGGCGCTCGGGCGCCAGCCCGCCATCGGTCAGGTCATCCTCGCCGGGGTAGGTGACTGCGGCCAGCATGGGGTCGGCGTCGCCACCTGGGAACTCGTCGCGCAGGATGATGAAACCCTGCTTGGCCGGGGTGTCGGGCAGGTCCTCGAGGTTGCCGCCGGTGGACAGCTGGATGTGCAGGAACGGGATCCCGGCCACCAGGAGCAGGACCAGGATGGGCGCCCCGATCAAGACCGGCCGGCGCATGACCCGCCCGGCGACCCGGGACCAGAACCCGTGGCCGCGGCGCCGCTCCGCCTCCACTGGGTCGACCTCGACGAATCGCAGGAACGCCGGGACCGGGATCCGCAGCCGGTTCACACGATGACCCAGCATGCCGAGCAGGGCGGGTAGCACGGTCATGGAGTACACGAGAGTGGCGACCACCACGACGACCCCGCCAATGCCCATCGAGCGCAATGCCGCGGCCTCGAACACCGTCAGCGCCCCCAGGCCGATGGCCACCGCGATGCCCGACACCGCCACCGCCTTGCCGACGGTGGCCATGGTGCGCTCCAGTGCCTCCTCGACCGGGTGGTGCAGCAGCTCCTCTCGGAAGCGGCTGACCAGGAACAGCGAGTAGTCGATGGCCAGGGCCAGGCCGATCATGGTCGCCAGGTTGGTGACGAAGATCGACATGTCGTACGACGAGGCCAGCAACCCGATGACCGCGAACGTCGAGATCAGCGACAGGCCCGCGATCAGCAACGGGAGCCCAGCGCCCACCAGAGTCCCGAAGACCACCAGGAGGATGGCGCCGGCGATGGGCAGGCTGATGATCTCCGCCTGCTGGAGGTCTTCTTCGATGACCCCGTTGAACTCGTCGTACACGACTGGCACGCCCGTGATCCGGGTCTCGACGCCCGGCGGGCGCTCCACCAGCTCCACCAGGCGGCGAGCGTCTTCGACGGCCTCCTCGTCGGGCGAGCTCAGCCGGACCAGGGCGAACGTGGCGGCGCCATCGGTCGAGAGGAACCGTGGATCCCCGTTGTCGGCGTAGGTGATGATCTCGTCGACCACCGGATCGTCGGCCAAAGGGGCGACCGCGTCCGAGACCACCTGCTGGAACTCGGGCGACGCGGCATCCCCCGCCGGGTCCCGCAGGATGACGAAGATGGCGGTCGCCTGCTCCCCGAACCGGTCCGCCAGGAGCTCCTCGGTCGTCCGCGATTCGGAACCCGCGATCTGCCAGCCACCCTGCGACAGCTCGCCGCCTGCCTGGTTGGACCAGACCGTCAGACCGATGACCAGGGCCAGGCCCACGGGTGGGATCCAGCGCCGGAAGCGGTACGAGAACCTGCCCAGGGCCGCGAACACGGGGCGCACTCTAGCCGACCCGACCGATTGGGGCAGATATGATCGGGCGCATGAGTCATCGGTCCGCGACGTGACGGTCCTGTCGCCCGCCAGCTGGTGGCGCAGCCTCGGCGGACTGACCCGCTCCGGCAGCTCGGTCGAGGGCCTGTCGTGGGGCCTGTACGACTTCGCGAACACGATCTACTCGTTCGCCATCGTCAGCTTTGCCATGGGCCCCTGGACGGTGAGGGCCCTGGGCGAGGCCAACGGGACCCTGGCCTTCACCGTGGCCGGCAGCCTGTCGGTGCTGCTGAACGCCCTCGTCTCGCCGGCCCTGGGAGCGGTGAGCGATCGAACTGGCGGGCGGAAGCGGTACCTGTTCGTATTCACGGTCCTGTGCGTCGTGCCGACCGCGGTCATCGGCCTGGTCGACATCTGGCTCGGCCTGCTGGCGTTCGCGATCGCGAACTTCGCGTTCCAGGCCGCACTCATCTACTACGACGCCATCCTCCCCGACGTGGCACGCCCGGAGAAGCGGGGTCGCCTGTCGGGGATCGGGGTCGGGCTCGGCTACGTGGGGACGATCGTGTCGGGCCTGCTACTCCGCTTCACGACCGACGACGCCGGCCTGACCACCGCGGCCAGCTTCATGCTGGTCGCCTCGCTGTTCGCGGTGTTCGCCATTCCGCTGTTCCTCGTCGTGCGCGAGCGCCCGCGGACCGGGGCGCCGTTCCGGGTGGCCGATGCGGTGGGCTCATGGCGGCAGCTCGGCGTCACGTGGCAGCACGCCGGGGAGCGCCTCGGGCTGCGCCGCTTCATCGTGGGCCGCTTTTTCTACTCCGACGGGGTGAACACGGCCATCGCAGTCATGAGCCTGTTCGCCATCAACGCGGTCGGCTTCACCGAAAGCGAGGCCTTGTACGTACTGATCGGCCTGACCGTGGTCGCGGTGCTGGCGTCGTTCGGGTGGGGCTACCTCGCCGATCGCTGGGGACCCAAGCGCACCCTGCTGACGGTGCTCGCCTCGTGGGTCCTCGGACTGCTGATCATCGGGCTGTTTCCGAACAAGCTCGCGTTCCTGCCGGCGGGGGCGATCCTGGGTTCCGGCCTGGGCGGCACGGCCGTCACCGACCGCCTCCTGCTGCTGCGCCTTACGCCTCCTGCGCGGGTGGGTGAGATGTTCGGGCTGTTCGGGCTGGCCGGGAAGTTCAGCGCGGTGATCGGCCCCATCGCCTTCGGCGCGATCGTGTGCGTCCTGCTCGAACCGGTGGGCAAGGCGGCGTACCAGATCGCCATCCTGTCGCTCCTGATCCTGATGGTGATCGGGTATTGGATCGTGCGGGGCGTCCCGGAGCCGCCGGCAGGGGCGGCCGAGGAGGCGGAAGCCGTCCTGGCGGGCGCATCCGGGTCGACATGACCCTGGTGGTGGCCCACCGGGGCGCCTCGGCGCGCGCCCCGGAGAACACGATGGAGGCCTTCCGGCTCGGCGTGGAAGCGGGGGCCGACGCGATCGAGGTGGACATCCACGTGTCCGCCGATGGCCAGCTGGCGGTCATCCACGACCCGACCCTGGATCGGACGACCGACCGTACGACGACCGTGGCCGATGCGCCGATGGCGGAGATCCAGGCCGCCGACGCCGGATGGGCCTTCCCCGGCCCGAACGGCGACTATCCGTACCGGGACCGGGGGTTGACGGTGCCCACCCTGCCCGAGGTCGTGGATTGGCTACCCGCCGGCATCGGGCTGGCGGTCGAGATCAAGGCTCCAGAGGCGGCGGATGGCGTGGTGGCGGTGCTGGCCGGAACAGAGGTCCGGAGCGCGGGGCTGGTCACCGTGATGAGCTTCCAGGAGGGCGCCATTCAGCGCGTTCGGGAGCTGGCCCCGGACCTGCCGACCGGGTTGTTGCTCGTACCGGGCGATATCTTCGAGCGCGGGCTGACGTGGGCCGTCGAGCACGGCCACGCCGCGATCCTGCCCTTCGAGGTCGATCTCGGGTTTGACCCGGGGCCCAACATCCAGCTGGCGACCGCATACGGGTGCCGAGTGGGCTGCTACGTGGTCAACGAGCCCGAGCGCATGCAGCAGCTGGCCGCCGCCGGCGCGTGGGGCTTCGTCACCGACGTTCCCGAACTGGCGAGGGCCGCGCTCGGCCCCCGCCCGGAGTAGGACGGCCGGCCTAGCCGGCGGCAGCCGCCGTCAGTTCGCCAAGCGCTTCTTTGGCTGCGCCCGCATTGTCGACGCCGAACAGCACCCCCACCTTGCCAGCCTCCATCCCGACCGGGATGAGCGCCTCGATGTTGACGCCCGCCGACGCGAGAAGACGTGCCGCGTTGGCCAGCGTGCCGGGGCGGTCCTCGAGCCAGGCAACGATGGCCTCGACCTCGCGGGACTTGACACCCTTGCCCTGGAGCGCGGCGCGGGTCGAGTCATCGTCGTTGGTCTGGATGGCGATCGAGCCGCCGTCGCCCCAGGCGGCGCCGCCACCCGTGATGACGTTCACTCCCTTCTCGGCGATGGCCTCGAGGGCATCAGCCAGGGTTCCGGGCCGGTTTTCGGCACTGATGATGAACAGGTGCATGATGCTGACCTCCTCGTGATGCGCTGCTGCGCATTCCTCGGGGGGAGCCTACACCCGCCGCCCGCAGCCGTCGATCAAGGGAGCACCAGGTGACCGTCAAGCGCCACCAACCCCGCCTGGCGTTCGGGGTTAGCGCCGGGCTGCGACCCTGGCTCGGCGAACTGGGCGTGGCGCTCGAGGGCCTGGGTTATGACGAGCTGTGGTGCAACGACGTGCCTGGAGCGTCAGGCCTCGACACGCTGGCCGCGGTTGCGGAGGCCACGAACCGACTCCGCCTGGCGGTGGGCGTGATCGCACTCAGCGAAGCCTCCCCGGACGCGATCGCGGAGCGGGTCGCGTCGGCCGGTTTGCCGGCCGACCGGCTCACCGTGGGTGTCGGCAGCGGTTCGGGGCGCTCGCTGGACGCGGTGCGGCGGGGATTTGGCGTGCTGCGCGGCCTCCTCCCCGATTACGCCATCGGCGTTGCGGCGGTGGGACCCCGGATGGCCGAGCTGGGCGGAGCGGCGGCGGACGTGGTGCTCCTCAACTGGGCCGGACCGCGCCTGGCGTCGGAACGCCGGCGCGTGGTGGAGGCGGGGGCGGCGGCCGCCGGTCGCACGATGCCCCGAATCGCGGCGTATGTCCGGGTGGCTGTCGGGCGGGGCGCCGATGAACGGTTGGCGAGCGAGCAGGCGCGGTATGTCGGGTATGGCGGCTCGTATCGGCGGGTGATCGATGCCCAGGTCGCATCCGGCGAATCGGTGATCGGGGTGGTGGCCGAGGAGCCCGGAGGGGTGGCGCCGGGGCTGGCCGGCTATCGGTCCGTGCTCGACACCCTGGTGATCCGCGGACTGCCGGCGGAGGACACGCCGGAGGCGTGGTTGAACGTCGCGCGGGCGGCTACTCTCCGCGCATGACGTACAGCATCGTGGCCCGCGACCCGGAAACGGGACGCCTGGGAGTCGCGGTGCAGTCCCACTACCTCGGCGTGGGCCTGGTCGTGCCCTGGCTCGAGGCAGGCGTGGGTGCGATTGCGACCCAGGCCCAGGTGGACGTCTCGTATGGTCCGGTCGGCCTCGGGCTGCTGCGCAACGGGCGGAAGGCCGAGCAGGTGGTCGCGGCCCTGATCGCGAGTGACCTGACGCCCCAGATCCGGCAGGTCGGGGTCGTGGACGCCGACGGCGGAGCCGCCGCGTTCACCGGGACCGAGACCATCCCGGCCGCCGGGCACCTGGTCCGCGAGGGCTTCACCGTCCAGGGCAATCTCCTCGAGCGCGACACGTGCTGGCCGGCGATGGCCGCGGCCTACGAGGCCGCTCTCGGTGAGGGGCTGCCGTTCAGCGAACGGCTCATCCGCGCCCTCGAGGCGGGGGAGGCGGAAGGGGGCGATGTCCGCGGCCGTCAGAGTGCGGCAATCACGATCGTGGAGTCGACCCTCCAGCCCGCTCCTTGGAAAGGACGCATCCTCGACGCTCGAGTCGACGACCATCCTGATCCGGTTCCCGAGCTGCGGCGCCTGGTGGGCCTGTATGAGAGCTACGCCCTGTTCGACGAGGAGGGCGACGCGGCGCGCGCCGGCCGCTCGGAAGCCGATCGCTACGCCGAGGCCCGGCGCCGCACGCCGGGAGCCATGGAGCTGGTCTTCTGGATGGGTATCGAACACGCCAAGCGCGGCGAGCTGGATGCCGCCCGTCGAGAGCTGCAGATCGCCTTCGCGGCCGACGCGCGCTGGCGGACCACCCTCCAGCACCTCGCGGATGCCAGCCGGGAGGGGATGACGCCCGAGCTGGCGGCCCAGCTGACCGCCTGACCCCGCGATCGGGCCGGCCGGCTACCAGTTGGTGGCGGTGGTGGCCACGTGCTCGCCGATGGACTCCAGCCAGCGCTCGGCGTCGATGGCCGCTTTGCAGCCTTCCCCCGCAGCCGTGACGGCCTGTCGGTAGGTGTGGTCGTGGACATCGCCGGCTACGAACACGCCCTCGATGTTCGAGCTCGTCTCGCCGGCTGTCCGACCGGCGACTTGGCAGTAGCCGCGTTCGTCGAGGTCCAGCTGCCCCACGAACAGGTCGGTATTGGGCTTGTAGCCGATGGCGATGAACAGGCCCTGGGCGTCGAACATCTCCTCCTCGCCGCTCTGGGTGTCGCGCAGGCGCAGCTGGTCGACGGTGGTGTTGCCGAGAACTTCGGCCACCTCGCGGTTCCACCGCACCTCGACCTTGGGGTGCGCGAAGGCGCGGTCCTGCATGATCTTCGATCCGCGCAGCTCGTCGCGCCGGACGAGCATGGTGACCTTGGACGCGAACTTGGTCAGGAACAGCGCCTCCTCCAGCGCCGTGTCGCCGCCCCCGACCACCGCCACTTCCCGGTCGCGGAAGAAGAAGCCATCACACGTGGCGCAGGCGCTGACCCCGCGTCCGCGGAATGCCTCCTCACTCGGGAGGCCCAGCCACAGGGCGCTGGCCCCGGTGGCCACGATGACGGCATCGGCCAGGTACAGGTCGTCACGAACCCACAGCTTGAACGGGCGCTGGCTGAAGTCGACCTTGGTGACGTCCTCCTCCACCAGATGCGCGCCGAACCGCTCCGCCTGCCGCCGGAACAGGTCCATGAGCTCCGGTCCCAGGATGCCGTCGGGGAATCCAGGGTAGTTCTCGACGTCGGAGGTGATCATCAGCTGGCCCAGCGGCGCATTGCCGGCGAACACCACGGGCTCCAGGTTGGCGCGCGCGGCATACAGGGCGGCCGTCAGGCCGGCCGGACCCGAACCGATGATGGCGAGCTTGCGGTGTGACAGGTCAACCGGATCGGTCGAGGTTGAAGGGGGAGTTGCGGTGCTCGTCATGTCCTCGGTCTGCAGTCTAGTCCGCACATCACGCACGGAACCTACCGTCAGGGTATCATTAGTTGCGCAAGTACGCAAGTGATATGCCCTCGGGACAGTCGCGGGGCGGTCGCATGTCGGCTCACATCGGTACACTCGTGACACCCATGAGCGAAACCCCAGCCGCAGCCGCCCGCCGGGCGACCACCACCGTCGATGTGGGCGGCGTGCTGGTCGGCTCGGACCATCCGGTGGTCGTGCAGTCCATGACCAACACCGACACCGCCGACGCCGATGCAACCGCCATCCAGGTCGCCCAGCTGGCCCACGCGGGCTCCGAGCTGGTGCGGGTCACGGTCAACACCGATGCGGCCGCTGAAGCGGTGCCGGTCATCCGCGACAAGTTGGACAAGCTGGGCGTCGGGGTCCCGATCATCGGGGACTTCCACTACAACGGCCACCTGCTGCTGACCAAATACCCGGCCTGCGCGGCCGCCCTGGCCAAGTACCGCATCAATCCCGGCAACGTGGGCACCAAGCGGCGGGACGAGCAGTTCCGGACCATCGTGGAAGTCGCTCTGGCCAATGACAAGCCGGTGCGGATCGGCGTGAACTGGGGCTCGCTCGACCAGCAGCTGCTGACCGAGCTGATGGATGCCAACGCCGCCAGCCCCGAGCCGCGCGACAGCCGGGCGGTGATGATCGACGCCATGCTCGAATCGGCCCTGCGCTCGGCCACCCTGGCCGAGGAAACCGGCCTGGGCCACGACCGGATCATCATCAGCGCCAAGGTCAGCGGCGTGCCGGACCTGGTGCAGATCTATCGTCGCCTCGCGACCCGCTGCGAGTATCCGCTCCACCTGGGCCTGACCGAGGCCGGGATGGGCAGCCGCGGGATCATCGGCTCCACGGCCGGGTTGGCCATCCTGCTCGATGAGGGGATCGGCGACACGATCCGGGTCAGCCTGACCCCGTCACCGGGTGGGGATCGGACCGAGGAGGTGCAGATCGCCCAGCAGGTCCTGCAGTCGCTCGGGCTCCGCTCGTTCGTCCCGCAGGTCTCGGCCTGTCCGGGCTGCGGCCGGACGACCTCGACCTTCTTCCAAGAGATGGCGCGCGACATCCAGGCCCACCTGCGTGACCAGATGCCTGCCTGGAAGGCTCAGCACCCGGGCGTCGAGGAGCTCCGCGTGGCGGTCATGGGCTGCGTCGTGAATGGGCCGGGGGAAAGCCGCCACGCGGACATCGGAATCAGCCTGCCCGGAACGTTCGAGGAGCCGGTGGCCCCTGTCTACGTTGACGGCGCGCTGCGCACGACCCTGCGCGGCGACGACATCGTGCCGCGGTTCCTCGCCATCCTCGACGAGTACGTGGCGGCCCGCTACCCCGGCTAGAGACAGATCGCGACCGCTGCCGGCTTGCTCAGGCCCCGACCGCCGACCACGGACGAGCCGCCCGACGAATCACCAATGAACGGGATCGCCGTTCCGTCCGCGAGGACGTCGATGGTGGCGATCACGTCGGTCTCCGCGGGCACACCGTTCGGAAGCTCGTCCGAGATGATCACCGGCACCCCATCGACGAGCAGCTCGAAGGGATCCACGACGTCGTAGTGGACGATCACCGCGGCGCAGGACTCGACCGTCTCCTCGTCCGGGCTGCTGGCCAACGGCGCGCCCGCAGAGTAGCTGAGGACATGGCTGGCAGCCGGATCGCGGTTCACCAGCAGGACTCGCAGGACGTAGGTCGTGTCACCGTTGCCCCCGCCGCCGCCCCCGCCGCTCGTACACGCGGTCGCGAGCAGCATCAGGGCCGCCGCTGCGGCCAGGGGTCTGATCCATCGGTGCGAGAAGCGCGGGGCGACTCGTGGGCGCATGGGATGGTCCTCCCTGCTTGGGCGGCGTGATCGACGACCGCTGCCGCGCATCGTAGCCACTCGCGGCGCGGGAAGCGAGAATCTAGAGGCCGCTCCCGGTGGCCGCCATGAGAGTCCAAAACGCGAGTGCCAGGAAGGCCAGTACGAGGAGGCCCAGGGCCAGCGGGAAGAGCCCAGTCGCCACGTTCTGACCAGGCTTGGGCGGCGGCTGAGGAATTGACGGGACGACAGCCTGATCGGTCGTGGCGGGAACCGCCGGCTGCTCGGTCGTGGCGGGAACCGCCGGCTGCTCGGTCGTGGCCGGGACGTTCGACTCCATGTCTCGCCGTACCTCCGCTCAGTGGTCGGTGGCCAGGTGAACCAGCGCTTCCGCCAGCTCCTCGGCGGTGAACGGTCCGATGTGCCGGCTGACCAGGGTCCCATCCGGACCCACGAGCCAGCTCTCGGGCGGTCCAAACACACCATACGCCCGCGCCACGCGTTCTCCTGGATCCATGGCCAGCGGCCAGGTCGCGTGGAACTGGTCGCCGAAGGCGCGGGCCGCCTCCGAGCGGTCACGGTACACGATTCCAATCACCGCCAGCCCGATGTCCGCGTGGACCTCGAGCGCCTCGGCCAAGATCGGAAACTCCTCGGCGCAGGCCGGCAGGCACCATGACGCCCAGAAGTTCACGAGCACGGGTCGCCCGAGGTAGTCCGCCAGGCGGACCGGCTCACCGTTCAAGTCGGCCAGCGCGAAGTCCGGCGCCCGATCCGCCACCCGCAGGGCCGGAGTCAGCAGGCCTGCCCCGCCGGCCACCACGACGACCAGGACGACAGCCAGGAGCAACGGGACGGTCGTGGCCAGCACCAGCCACCAGCGCGGCAGACGGGAGGAGTCGGGGCGTGGGATGGGAGTTGGCCTCAGTGGTGGCCGGAGCCCTCGTCGTGCGAGCCGTGCTCGGTCTCCTGCCACTCCCGGCCGGCGGTGCGAACCGAAAGGATGGCCCCTACGACGAATACCCCAAGGCCGGGGATCAGGAACCACCACGCAGCCGCCTGGTCATCCGGCTTGAAGGCGAGCCCCGCCCCCAACAAGGCACCGCCCACGGCCCAGATGACCGGCAGCCAGCTGCCGGGTGGGACGTGGACCCCGGGCGGTGGATGGAGTGGCGGCTGCTCGCGACCCCCGCGCGCGGCACTAGCCACGATGGCCGCGATGGCGAGCACCGCCGCGCCGAGAAGGACGTAACCGAGGATCTGGTCGGGCATCGGTCAGCCGCCCTTAGCCGAGCAGGTACAGGGTGGTGAAGAGGGCCACCCACACCACGTCGACGAAATGCCAGTAGTAGCTGACCGCCTCGACCGCCACGTGGTTGCGGGCCGAGAATTGCCCCTGCCCGGCACGGGCGGTGAGGATGCTGAGCCCCACCACACCACCGAAGACGTGCGCGCCGTGGAAACCGGTCAGAGTGTAGAAAACGGTGCCGTACACCCCATCCGAGATCCCGAATCCGAGGGTCGTGTAGTCATAGATCTGGCCGGCCAGGAACACGAGCCCCAGGCCCAGCGTCACGACCAGCCACAACCGCAATCGACCGGAGTCGCCTCGGCCGATGGCCCGCACAGCCCAGTGCATGGTGATGCTGGAGGTGAGCAGGATGAGGGTGATGGGCAGCGGGACGGGCAGGATCTCCAGCTCCGGAGCACCCGGAGGTGGGCCCCACGCACCGGCGAAGGAGGCTCGGGCCGAGAAGTACGTGGCGAACAGGCCGCCGAAGAACATCACCTCCGACGAGATGAACAGCAGCATCCCGACCAGCGGGATGGGAAAGCCGCCCTGGCGGCGGGTCGGCGCCTGGGCGCTCATGGATTGGCCTCCGGATGGAGGTTGGGTTCATGCTTGTGGCGCAGGTCGAACACGGGCCGCTCACTGCGGATGGGCGGGAGGCGGTCGAAGTTGTACGTCGGTGGCGGGGAGGTGGTCGCCCACTCCAGGGTGTTGCCCTCCCATGGATCGTCTCCAACCTTCTCGCCGTTCAGCAGCGTGGTGACCACGTTGACCACGAACGGGACCATGGAAAAGGCGATCAGGAACGCGCCGGCGGTCGAGATCAGGTTCATCTCGGTCCAGCCCGCATCGGCGGCGTAGTCGGCGATCCGGCGCGGCATGCCCTGGATGCCGAGCGAGTGCTGCACGAAGAACGCGGCGTTGAAGCCCACCAACAGCATCCCGAAGTGGATCTTGCCGAGCGTCTCGTTGAGGCGGCGCCCGGTCATCTTGGGGAACCAGTAGTAGGCCGACGCAAAGACGCCCATGGCCGCCCCGCCAAAGAACACGTAGTGGAGATGCGCCACCACGAAGTACGTGTCCTGGAGGTGGAAGTCGACCGGCGCGGCAGCCAGCATCACCCCGCTGATGCCCCCGATCAGGAACATGCTGATGACGCCAAGGGCGAATAGCATGGCGGTCGTGAACACCAGCGAGCCGCGCCACAGGGTGGCCAGCCAGTTGAACATCTTCACCCCGGTGGGAATCGCGATCAGGGCGGTCATGAAGGTGAAGAAGGGCAGGAACACGACACCCGTCGTGAACATGTGGTGCGCCCACACGCTGAAGGAGAGCAATCCGATGGCGATGGTGGCCCACACGAAGGCGCGATACCCGAACAGCGGCTTGCGGCTGAACACGGGCAGGATCTCGCTCACGACGCCCAGGGCCGGCAGGATGACGATATAGACCTCGGGGTGGCCGAAGAACCAGAACAGGTGCTGCCAGAGGATGGGATCACCCCCGACCGAGGGATCGAAGAACGATCCGCCGTAGTTGCGGTCGATGAACAGCGCGATCAGGGCGGCGGTGATGACCGGCGTGGCGAGCAGGATGAGGGCCTGGGTAACCATGACGGTCCACACGAAGATCGGCATCCGGTACAGGGTCATCCCCGGTGCGCGCATCTTGAAGATGGTGGTCAGGAAGTTGACCGATCCCAGGATCGAGGCCGTTCCGACCACGGCCAGGCCCATGATCCACAGGTCGGTTCCATCGCCCGGCGAGAACTGCACCCCGGTGAGGGGGGCGTACCCGGTCCAGCCACCGGCCGCGGCGCCTCCCACCAGGTAGCCGGACACGATCAGCAGGCCACCCAGTGGCAGCATCCAGAACGACAGGGCGTTGATCCGCGGGAATGCCATGTCCGGCGCGCCGAGCATGAGCGGGACCACGTAATTGGCGAAGCCGGAGAAGACGGGCACGATGAACAGGAAGATCATCAAGGTGCCGTGCATCGTGAAGGCCTGGTTGAAGGTGCTCTGGTCCACGAACTGGAGGCCGGGGACGGCCAGCTCGGTGCGGACGACGAGCGCCAACAGGCCCGCGAAGAAGAAGAAGGCGAACGCGTTGACGATGTACAGGACCCCGATCTTCTTGTGGTCGACCGTGGTCAGCCAGTCGAGGACCCACGAGCGCTCGTAGCCCGTAGTGCCGGGGGCGAGGGTGGTGGTGGTCGCCATCGTCAGTCGCTCCTCACCGCACCGTCAGGGTACCGGTCATGGCCGGGATCGGATGGAAGTCGCAGATGAAGGTGTACTCGCCCGGCTCCAGCGCGTCGACCACGTAGTCAACCGTCACGTCCGGGCCGGTCACCGTGCTGCCGGTGAACAGGGTGGTCGTTCCGTCCGAGATCGATACGTTGTGGTCCACCGCCTCGGCGTTGGTGAAACGGATGATGAACGGCTCGCCGGCCGGGACATCCAGCTCCAAAACATTGAATGCGATGTTGTCAGCCGACAGCTCCACGACGTGGGCGTCGGGTGGCACCGATGCGGCGGGGGTCGGGGTCGCACTCGCGGCCGTGGCCAGCCAGGCCTCGAAGTCGGCCGGAGCCATGGCCTGCACTTCGAAGGTCATGTCCGCATGCAGGGTGCCGCACAACTCGGCGCACTGGCCGCGGTAGGTCCCCGGCGCGGTGACCGTGAACTCCAGCTCGTTGGGCGCCTGTCCCTGGCCGAATGGGACGACATCGGTCTTCACCAGGAAAGCCGGGACGAAGAATGAGTGGATCACGTCGCGGCTGACCAGGGCGAGGCGCACCGGCTCGCCGGTCGGGACGACCAGTACAGGAGGAGCCAACACATTGCCGGTGACGGAGTAGCCGTTGGCATAGCGGAACGTCCACGAGAACTGCTGCCCCTCGACTTCGATCCTGACCGGGTCGTCGCTGCGGGCGCTGATGTCGCCCAGGGTGAACATGCTCGTGACGAACAGGATCAGGACGATCACCGTGGGGATCACGGTCCATACGATCTCGACCTTCGTGTTGCCGTGATGCTGGGCCGGCAGCCGGTCGTCGCGCCGCCGATATCGGAAGACGGCGTAGATTAGGAAGCCCTCGACCCCAACGAAGACCAGGGCGCCTAGCCCAAAGATGACCAGGAACAAGGTCCGGACCTCCTCGGCCTGGGTCGTCATCGGCTCCGGGGGGAAGAGGCAGCCGGTCAGCAGGAGGGTCGGCAGGCAGACGGCAGCCAGGCGGATCATCGCCCGCCGCCAGCGGTGTGGCGTCCGTGCTCGCATCAGTCCGACGAGTGGGCTCCTGTGTGGAGACGACCGACGCCCTATGCGCCCCGATCCAGGCCAGCCGGTCGAAGGTGCTCGACCGCGGCACGGCCGGCATTGTACCCGTCGAGTCAGGCCGGAAGCGTCAGCCCTCGGTCTGGCCGCAGTCGAGCGGCTCGTCGGGGAGCAGCGGCCTGGGGGTCACGGAGTACAGGTGGCCGTCGTGGGACCAGCGCGTCAGCTGGTTGGCCGGCGACAGGGCTGCATACCAGGCCGCGCCCTCGGCCCCGCTGACCACGCCGCACCGGAAGTCCTGGATGGTGCTCGCGGTCCCGAACTGGTCGGGAGCCGTCGTTCCGGGCCACGGGATCGGCTCCGAGTCCAGGCCGTCGGGGTTGGGCGGCTGGGCATCGATGTTGGCGACCAGCAAACGCACGGCATCGGGCTCATACGACTGCCAGGTCGCATCGGCCCAGTCATCGGCCGGGATCCAGGCGTCGAGATCCAGCAGGGCAGCTTCGAGGGCGGTCAGCCGATCGTGGGCCTCGAGCTCTTCGGTGGGAATGCCGGGCGGAGCCACGTTCGGTTCGGCGAGCAGGCCGAGGGCATAGACGTCGACGACGACCTCACGGTTGTCGGCGCGCACGGTGAAGACGGTCGAGTTGGCATCGGCGATGAACTGGGTGGCCGCGTTCCACGAATGACTGTCGTCGAACAGACCGGTCTCGGCGATGCGGAACAGGATCGACTGGATGCCCTCTTCGGTCAGCCGTCGGACCTGGACGTTGGGGAGCGCAGGCCCGGGGTAGATCTCGATCTGTGGGCCCTCGACCAGGACGCGTCCGTCCCCCAGCAGGGTGAAGCGCGGGAGCGAGGTAAAGATGTACTCGTACGGGACGAAGCCGCCGGTCCACGCAATGCGGACCACCACTTCGGATCCGGCCGGATGCGGCACGCTGGCATAGGCCGGCGGGCTGACCAGGTTGCAGCTGGCGATGAGGATGGCAACGGGGAGCCCGGCGAGCAGGGCGTGGCGAGGTCGCGTCATGACCACCAGACGCTGGTGGGGCGGATGTGGTTCCCGTCAGATGGCGCCAGAATGGCCCGGTGCGCGGAGGGCGGCTTCGGAGCGTGGCGGGCCTGACGGTCATCGCGACCGCCGGGTGGTTCGTCCGCCCGAGTCCCGTGCTTGCCCACGGCGCGGTTCCGCCGGCGCCGGGGTGGCCCGACACCCTGCTGGCCTGGACGATCGACCCGCTGCCGTTGCTGGGTGTCTTCGGGGCCGCGCTCGGCTACTGGTGGCTGGTTCGCCGCGTCGAGCGGCGGCATCCTCGCAATCCGGTGCCCCGGATGCGGCACTGGGCCTGGATGAGCGGGCTGGCGGCGGTCGTGGCGGCGCTGCTGTCCCCGATAGAGACCTATTCCGGGGCGCTCCTGACGATCCACATGGTCCAGCATCTGCTGCTCCAGTTCGTCGCGGCTCCGCTGCTCTTGCTCGCCGCCCCGGTCACGGTCCTCCTGCGAGCGGTAGGGCCGACCACCCGTCGGTGGCTGCTCGTCGTGCTCCACAGCCGGCTGGTGCGGGCACTCACCTTCCCCCTGCTGGCGTGGTTCCTGTTCGCGGCCGTCAACTGGGGCTGGCACCTGTCGGACCTGTACGACCTGGCGCTGGAGGTGGAGTGGGTTCATTACCTTCAGCACCTCACTCTGTTCGGAGCCGCGCTCCTGTTCTGGTTCCCGGTGGTCGGCGCCGACCCCGGCCCGTGGCGGCTCCCCCACCCGATGCGCCTGTTCTACCTGTTCCTGGCCATGCCCCAGAACTCCTTCCTCGGCGTTGCGATCCTGAACGCGGCCGGTGTCCTGTACCCCCACTACGCGACCACTGTCCGGGCCTGGGGACCCTCGCCGCTGGTGGATCAGCAGGCCGCCGGCACCCTGATGTGGGTGTGGGGAGACCTGGTCTTTCTGTTGGCCATGGTCGCAGTGATTGCGGCCTGGGTCCGCCAGGAAGAGCGGCGCAACGCCCGCGAGGAAGCGCGGCTGGATGCGGAGGCGGCGCGGCTGGAGCAGGCGGCCCGGGGGTCTCGGCCAGCGCGACTCTAGGCCATGGCCGCGCGGACCAGTGTGTCGGCCGCGACTGCCGCGAAGAGCAGGGTCAGGTAGAGGGTGGAATACCGGAACAGGCCGATCGCCGAAGCACCGGCCTCGGGTGATCGGCGCACGCGCATAGCCCAGGCCACGAAGCCGATGCCCAGTGTGCCGGCCGCGACCAGGTAGATCAGCCCCATCCCGGCCGCCGGCAGGAGGAGCAGGCTGACCGCCACCAGGACGAGGGAGTACAGCAGGATCTGGCGCGCGGTCTCCACCTCTCCGCGCACCACCGGCAGCATGGGCACGCCGGCGGCCTCGTAGTCGCCGCGGTAACGGAGCGCGAGGGCCCAGAAGTGGGGCGGGGTCCAGATGAAGATGATGGCGAACAGGACCAGGGCCGGGAGTCCCACCGTCCCAGTCACCGCGGCCCAGGCCACCAGTACCGGGACGCAGCCTGCCGCGCCGCCGATGACGATGTTCTGGGGGGTGGCCCGCTTCAGCCACAGGGTATAGACGATCACGTAGAACACGATCGCGCTGGCCGCCAGGACGGCGCTCAGCAGGTTGACGGTCAGGGACAGCCAGGCGAACGAGACCACGCTCAGGACGAGCCCGAAGGCCAAGGCTGCGGGGGGCGTCACCGCGCGTCGCGGGAGGGGCCGGTTCCGGGTCCGGCGCATGAGGTCGTCGATATCGCGGTCAAGGTACTGGTTGATGGCGTTGGCGCCGCCGGCGGCGAGGGTGCCGCCTACGAGCACCGAGCCGATGAGGGCGAGCGGGGGGATGCCTCCCTCGGCCAGGACCATCGTCGGGACGGTGGTGACCAGCAGCAGCTCGATGATCCGTGGCTTGGTCAGAGCCACGTAGGCGCGAAGAGTGTCGCCCCGGGCCGCGACCGACCGCTCGAGATCGGCCGTCACCACCGACTCCATGCGACCCACGTAGTGGGCGGCCATGGCCAGGGTCGCGAGCGTGCCGAAGACGGCTGCACCAAGCGCGACGTGGGCGACCTGGGTCCAGGGCGCCAGATCGGTCAGCACCTGCGCGCCGCCGATCACGACCTGGGCCAAGTACAACCCCGCGGCCGCGGTGGCCAGCGCGGGCAGTGGCGCTGGCTCGCGTCCGCGACGGGCCGCGACCACGGTCCCGGCCACGAGCAGTCCGACCGCGACTGTCGCCCATCGGTGCCACACATGCGGGAGCACGGCAGCATCCAGGGCCGGGAACAGGGCTCCGTTCATGAGCGGCCAGTCGTCGAACGCCAGGGCGCTGCCGGTGGCGGTCACGTGTGCGCCAAGGAGCAAGAGCCCGTAGGTCGCCAGGGTGGTCAGGCCGGCGAGGATCGCGAAGCCGCTCCAGCCCCCAGCGGCAGGGACATGTCGCGGGTAGCGGCTTCGCATCCAGACGTATAGCACCAGGGCGAACAGGCCCATGGCGGTGGCCAGATGAGCCGTCACGATGTCGCCCGACAGATCAGTCTCGACCGCGACCTTGCCGAGCCAGGCCTGGAACACCACCAGGCCGGCGGCCACGACGCTGGCCACCACCACCGCGGGCCGGCCTCGATGGCGGAGGACGGCGACCAGTGCCACCGCCGCAACCACCGCTCCGGTCAGGGCGGCCACCGTCCGATGGCTCCACTCGATGATGGCGTGCGGATCGTCCATGGGCGGGATCCACGACCCGTGGCAGGTCGGCCACTCCGGGCACCCCAGCCCAGAACCGGTGGCGCGCACGATGGCGCCCACCACGACCAGTAGGTAGGTCATCGCCACGGCCAGCGCGGCGAGGGTGGTGAATCGAGACAAATCTCACTCCGTCCGGCGGTCGGTCAGGGCAGGGCGCCGGCCGGGGCCATGATAGCCGCGGCCTGTGGTCGGTCAGCGGCCGGCAGGAACGTGGCGGATCACCGACGGCAGGCGCGGCACGACCCAGCGGCTCGCGGCCGCCAGGCGCTCCACGCCACGCTCGCGCGGGGCGCTCCAGCCCAGGCCGTACTGCCGACGAACGGCAGGATGGAGGACCGAAAACGACGCCAGGTGCGCCACGTCCCAGATCCAGCGCGGCGGGAATCGGGTCGGGTACAGAATCCACGGGAGGAGGGCGCGCGCGGTTGGGCTGACGCGCACGTCCCCGGATTTGATGCGGCCCGCCATCCACGTCCGCAGGTCGGCCGCAGTGGATGGGATCACGGCTTCGGGCACGCCGAGCCGGATCGCGACCGATGCTGCCTCACGGTGGTAGGCGTCCCGCTCAGCTGGGTTGAGCGGCGCCACGAACCGGTCGTGCATCCGCAGGGCGGTGTCGACCAGGGTGGCGTGGACCCATAGCAGGAGGTCAGGGTCGAGCGCCCGATAGGTTGTCCCCGTTTCCGGAACGACTCCCCGGACCGCGGCATGGATGGCATTGATGCGTCCGATGGCGCGCTCCGCGGTGGGCCGGTCGCCAAAGACGATGGACCAGCTCGACCCCAGGGTCCGGCGCAGCCGGGCGAACGGATCGGTCCGGAAGTCGGAGTGGGCATCGACCGCGGCGGCGACCGCCGGATGCGCAATCTGCATGAGCAGCGCGCAGGTGCCACCGGCCAGGACAATCGCCTCGCGATCCACCCGCCACGATACAGAACCGCGGTCGAACAGCCCGGCGGGCGGCGGGCGGCGGGCGGTATCAGCCGCCATCGCTCGGGTCAGGTCAGCCGGGGAGGACGGTGATCGTGTCGCCGACACGAATGACACCTCCGGACACCACGTCCGCCCGCAGGCCACCGCGGCCTGACAGTCCGGCGCGGACCCCCGGATAAGTCAGCGACTCGAGGTGGTTACAGGGGGCGCACTCCTTGACCCCGTAGCACACCGCCTCCCCGACCTGGAACCGCCGACCCACCAGCGCCGGCACGTCCAGGCCGCGGGTCAGGATGTTGCGTCGGGTCTGGTGGGGCGCCAGCTGGATGCCGGTCTCGCCGATCATGGCCTCCACGCCCTCGGCGGCGATCAGGGTCACATGGCTGCCGGGAATCCCGAGGCCCGCCATGCGGTCCCCGACCAGGCCGTGGCCAGCTACCAGTTCGGCGGTTTCGACCACCCGCATCGGCTCGCCGCGCTCCCCGTGCAGATGGATGCCCTCGACCTTGCCCAAAGCCATTTCCGTCATCGCGGCCGGCTCAGCGCCAGGACGCGCGTGGTGACGCGGACGGCAGCGCGCGGAAGAGGAATCCGGCAACCACGCCGGCGGCGAATCCACCGATGTGTGCCAGGTACGCCACACCCCCCACCGTTTCCGAGCTGATCACTGCGGCGCCGAACCCGCTGATCAGCTGGAAGACGATCCACAGCCCAATCGCGGCCAGGGCCGGCACCTGGGTCACGAAGCGGAAGATGAAGACCGTCACGCGGTTGCGCGGAAACAGCACGAGGTAGGCACCCAGGATCCCGGAGATGGCACCCGAAGCTCCCAAGGTGGGGATGGGTGAGCTGGGTTCGCTCCAGATCTGGGCCAGGCTGCCGACCAGGCCGGTGCCCAGGTACACGGCGACGAACAGGATGGCGCCGGCGCGGTGCTCGACGTTGTCACCGAAGACCCACAGGAACAGCATGTTGCCCGCCAGGTGCAGCCAGCCAGCGTGCATGAACATGCTCGTCAGCAGCGTGAGCTGGATCGGGAACGGGCCTGGCGCCTGGGGCACCAGGTACGCCTGGCCGGCGACGGTGATGGGGATCGCCTCGACGAGATCGGCGCCGGTGGTGATCTCGAGGGGGACCGCACTGAAGCCGGCGGTGAACGCGTTCTCCGCTCCCAGGCCCTGGAGGAGGACGAAGACCGCGACGTTGATGCCGATCAGGGTGGCGGTGACCCAGGCCAGCCCGTGGCCCGGCTCGTTCTCGTCGCCGATCGGAAACATCGGTCCTGCGCCGAATGCGCGACGTCAAGCCCAGGGCAGCTGGACGGGGATCAGCGCGTTCAGCAGCAGGCCCAAGATCAGGGTCGCGCCCGCTCGACGGGTGTGTATGAAGGCTCCGCCCACGAACCACAATGGCCAGCCGACGTAGCTGTGCGGCGGCGTTTCGGGCCGAGGAGCTGAGAACTGGCGCAGAACCTGGACCAGGCGCGGGATGGCGAGCACCACCAGCAGGACCCACGGACCGATCAATCCCACCAGCGCCGAGCCGATGACGATGGGATAGAAGGCGATCATCAGACCCGAGGCCACCAGTCGGGCGTTGCGCTCGCCGAGGATGACCGGGAGGGTCCTGATCCCGCGCTCCGCGTCCGGACCGATCTTGTCGATGTGCTTTCCGAACAGGACCGTGGTGACCAGGATGGCGTACGGCAGCGACGCCACCCAGACCCATCCCGGAATGGTGCCGGTGGCCACGAAGTAGGTGCCGCCGATCATGAGCGGGCCCCAGGTCAGGAACACCCCCGGTTCGCCCAGGCCGCGCTTCTTGAGGCTGATCGGCGGGGCCACGTAGAAGACGCTGATGAACAGGCCGGCCAACGCGAACACGGCCACCAGCGGCCCGCGAGCCCACATCAGGAACAGCAGGATGGCCAGGTCGATGGCGTTGGCGACCAGGATCGCGTTGCGAAGCTGCCCCTTGGTCAGCCACCCGGAGAGCACCGGGTGAGGGGCGTACAGGGCCCTCACATACTCGTCGGTGTCGATCCCGACTTCCATGTCGAAGTAGTCATTGATCATGTTGTTGGCAGCGTGGGCGACGACCAGGCCCACGATTGCCACGGCCAGATACCCGTAGTGCACCGCAGCGGGGTCGGCGCCCACCGCCAGCAGGCCGCCGATCAGGCCCGAGGTCACGGTCATGCTGAACACCGCGGCCCGGGTCACGACCAACCACTTGGTCAGCCCGTCCATCTCCACGCCCGGAGGCGGGTTGGCGGTGGCGAGGGCGTACCGCCAGTTGGAGACGCGCTGACCGATGGTCACAGACCGATTCTATCCCGACCGACCGACAGGTCCGGTTGAGACCTAGAGCGGCTCGAAGCGAGCGGTGAAATGGCGCAGCACTCGTGGCTGATCGACGATCCGGAAGCCGCGGAGCTCGCCGGCTCGCTCGGCCACCCAGCGTGCGACCTCGATCACGTAGTCGACGTGGCTCTGGGTGTAGACCCGACGCGGAATGGCCAGGCGGACCAGCTCCATGCGCGCCGGCTCCTCCGTCCCGTCGGGGTGGAGGCCGAACATCACGCTGCCGATCTCGCAGCCTCGAATCCCGCCCTCGCGGTAGAGCGCCACGGCCAGCGATTGGCCGGGGTACTCGAGCGGCGGGACGTGGGGCAGGAGGGCGGCGGCGTCCAGGTACACCGCATGCCCCCCGATGGGCTGAACGCAGGGGATGCCGGCGGCTGTGACGCCCTCACCCAGGTACTGGGTGGAGCGGATTCGGTAGCGCAGGTAGTCCTCGTCGACGACCTCGCGCAGGCCGGCCGCGATGGAGTCCAGGTCCCGTCCGGCCAGACCGCCGTAGGTGGGGAAGCCTTCGGTCAGAATCAGCAGGTTGCGCGCCTGCTCGGCCCAGTCGTCGTTGTTCATGGCCAGCCAGCCGCCCATGTTGGCGAGGCCGTCCTTCTTGGCCGACATCGTCATCCCATCGGCCAGTGACGCCATCTCCCGGACGATGTTGGGGATGGACGTCTCCTCGTAGCCCGCCTCCCTCGTCCGGATGAACCACGCGTTCTCAGAGAAGCGGCAGGCGTCGAGGAAGAGCGGTAGGTCGTATCGGTCGCACACCTCGCGGACGGCCCGTAGGTTGGCCATCGACACCGGCTGTCCGCCACCGGAGTTGTTGGTGACCGTGACGAACACGACCGGGATGGCGTCGCGGCCGCGCTCGCGGATCAAGGCATCCAGGGCATCGGTGTCCATGTTGCCCTTGAAGGGGTGGATGGTCGCCGGATGCCGTCCCTCGGGGATGGGCAGGTCCATCGCCTCGGCGCCGGTAAACTCGACGTTGGCGCGGGTGGTGTCGAAGTGGGTGTTGTTGGGCACGACCTTGCCGGGCCCTGCCACCACGCTGAACAGGATCTTCTCGGCTGCCCGACCCTGGTGGGTGGGGATGACGTGGCGGAACGCGAACAGCTCCTGAACGGCCTCCAGGAACCGAAACCAGCTGGGGCTGCCGGCGTACGATTCGTCGCCGCGCTGGATGCCGGCCCATTGCTCGGCGCTCATGGCGCCGGTGCCCGAATCGGTCAGGAAGTCGATCAGGACGTCGTCGGCATGAAGGTTGAACAGGTTGTAGCCAGCTGCCTCGAGAGCGGCCTGGCGGTGCTCAACGGTGGTCAGCCGGACCGGTTCGACGCTCTTGATCCGGAACGGCTCGATGATCGTGCGCCAGCGCTCCACCCGGTCAGGATAAGGACAGCGACCCGGTCCGTTCCTTCTTTCCCGGTCGTAGGGTGCGGCATGATGCGGGCAGACGATTGGTGGACCGATGAGGAGGGACCATGATGAACGACTGGAACGCGCTGGGCGGTGCGCTCGTTTCAACACCGGCGGTAACCACCTGGACCCAGGGTGAGATGCAGGTCTTCAGCATCGGTCCCGAAGGCGACCTCTCGAGCCTGTACTGGGACGGGCGGGCCTGGCATCCATGGCACAGCCACGGAGGCAAGTTCATCGGTTCGCCGGCGGCGTGCTCGTGGGGGGCCGAGCGGATCGACGTGTTCGCCCGCGCTCCGGACGGCACGTTGATGCACCAGTGGTACGAGCCGGCGGGCTGGACGGAGTGGGAATCGCTGGGGGTTCAGCTGAGCGGAGATCCGGCCGCCTGTTCGTGGGGGCCAAACCGGGTCGACGTGTTTGCCCGGGACGCGGACGGGGGCCTCGTTCACGCGACGTGGGACGGGTCCACCTGGTCGTTCGCTCGGTAGGCGAGCCGGGAGCTGATCATCGACCGCCTGAGGGCGCTCATCGGCTTCGCGCCAGTCGCCATCGAACGCTGGGTGCGAGCAGCGACCGGGCCGCTGCGCGTGGACATTGGCCCCTGGGTGATGTTCGGGGCGCTTGCCCTGGCCGCGGCGCCCCTGCTGTGGGTGGGCGCTGAGAAGGAGATCGTTCAGGCCACCTCGGTCGAAATGGTCGACCGCTTCGTGCCAACCACCGTGACCTACGTCAGCCTGGCAGGGCTGGCAATGAACGTCGGGTTGCCGGCCCCCGGATCGGGAAGCGCGCCGCCGTACGGATTGCTGGTGCGGGACACGGCGGGCGCGAGCGCGTTCACCATCGTGACCTCGGATGTCGCCCCCGAGCGCCTTGAGGCGCGGTGGGTGGTTGGTCGGGTCACGATGCGACCCATCGCCGCCGCAGCGATCGCGGCCCTGGACGCCCGGGGCGAAGCCACGGCTGGGCTGAACGGGTCGACGTTGCTGATCGAGGTCACCCCGCAAGAGGACGAGCCGATTACCGATGTGCAGGCCGTCGCCGATCTGGCGAGCTTGACCGAAGGGACCCTGATCCGCATCCCGCTGCGATTCGCCGGGGAGTCCATGCCCACCTGCGTCCTGGCCGTCGATGGCTGTCGGGCGCGCCTGCTGGCCGCGGGGAACGCCGTCTTCGTGCATCTGGCGCACGGGATCCCGGCGCCGGAACCCATCCTGGTGCAGACGGCCTACCCGTCATCGGTGGTCCCCGGACGCTGGACCGGGCCGCAGATCCGCAACGGCCCGGACCTCCAGGCCTTCACATCCACGCTACCGGTCCAGGCCCTCGCCGGATCGGGCCGCATCCTGGTGCTGGCCTCGATCGTCGATGAACCGGGGCTCGTCCACGACCGGCTGTGGCTCGGCCCAGCGCTGTTGGCCCTGCTGGCATGCATCCTGTGGCTGGGCCGGCGAACGGGCTATCCGTTCTTCCGACCCATCGTGGAGGGCTCACGACGGTGGGGATCCGCGTTCGCAGGGCGAGAGGCCGAGATCCCCCCGCTCCCGGCGCAGGGCATCCAGGTTCGGATCAGTGGTCATGCCACGACCGTGGACGGGCGTCGAGTCCACCTGGACGAGGCGCGCGCGGTGCTCTTGCCGTCCAGCGCGCGCCCGGACGGAAACCGCGCCACGGCGGCCCTGAGCCTGCCCGGCGGCGGCGAGGTTGCCCTGGCGGCGTATGACATCGGGGTGCTGGGAAGCGTTGAACGGGGCGAGGTCGTCCGCGTCGGCGACGTGCGGCCGGCCCTGTGGGCGCACTGGTTCGGCACGGACCTGCGGCTGACGTTTGAATCGGCGGCCGAACGCGACCTGGCGGCGACCATCGCCAGAATGGGCGGCCCGCGGCTAGGATCAGACCGATGAGCTCCGAACACCCGAGCGCCGCCCCGGATGCGGCAGGCCCCCACTCGAACCGGCGCGCTCTGGCGCTCCAGCCGGATGGTGCGGTCCGCGAGCTGGTGGGGGCCGAACTGGACGACATCGACAGGATCCGGAAGACGCGGCACGCCCTGGTTTGGCTCGACATGGCCGATCCAACCGACGCCGACCTGGCCCTCCTGGATCGCGAGTTCGACCTCCACCCGTTGGCCATGGAGGACATTCGTAAGCGCAGGCAGCGGCCGAAGGCCGACGTCTACCCCGACCAGACGATGGTCGTCGCGTACGAGGTGACCACCACTCCGCACGCGGAACGGGCATTCTCGCTGGACGAGCTGCACCTGTTCGCCGGCGATCGCTACATCGTCAGCGTCCACTGGGGCGCATCGCCCACGGTCGAGGCGGTCAACGGGCGCTTCCACCAGCGCGCGTCAACGCTGGGGGCGTCGGCCGGGTGGCTCCTCTACGCGCTGCTGGATGCCGTGGTCGATGGCTACTTCCCGGTCCTGGACCTGATGGCGGAGCAGATCGACGACCTGGAGGACCGCATCATCGGCGCGAAGGGCGGTACGACGGCGCTCCGCGAGGTCCTCGTCATCAAGCGCGAGCTGCTCGAGCTGCGACGGGTGCTGGGGCCCATGCGCGACGTCGCCAACGCGATGCTTCGCCGCGACAACGACCTGATCGAGGAAAAGGCGCTCCCCTACTACCAGGATCTGTACGACCACCTGGTCCGGGTCCTGGATCAGGTCGACCTGTATCGCGACCTGGTGGCATCCACCCTGGAGGCCAACCTGGCGGTGACCAGCAACTCGTTGAACGCGATCATGAAGCGGCTGACCGCGTTCACCGTCCTGCTCATGGTGCCCACGCTCATCGCCGGCATCTACGGCATGAACTTCCGCTTCATGCCCGAGCTCGGCCAGCAATGGGGCTACCCGGCCGCGCTCCTGGTCATGGTCGTGTTGGTTGTGATGGTCGCCCTGTTCTTCCGCAACAAGGGCTGGTTCTAGGCTCCGCCCGAGCCTGTCTAGCGCGAGTCCAGGGTCGCGTTCCGGTACGCGCTCCGCTCCAGCCAGCGGAACAGGAAGAACGCGGCCACCGCGTAGCACAGCCCGATGAACGCCTCGGTCGCGATCAGGCCGCCGACCTCCGCCAGCCCCGCGCCATCGATCGCCTGGCGCACGGCCTCCAGCCCGTGAGTGAAGGGCAGCACCTGGCTGACGACCTGCATCCACACCGGCAGGGCCGACAACGGGATGTTCACCCCGCAGAACAGGAGGAAGAGGAACACCAGCAGGTTGGCCCCGAACAGCCCGTCACGGAGGCGGAGCGACAGCCCGCCCTGGACCGCCCCGATCGCCGAGCAGCTGAAGGCCGTGACCACCATGGCCAGCACGATGATGCCCAGGGTGGCGAGATCGAACCGGACGCCCAGCACTACCCAGCTCAGCGCGAAGCCATACGCGGAGACGAGGAACCCGTTCACGATGAACGGGATGAACCGCCCACCGAACAGGGCGGCCCGGTTGGCGGGGCTGGCCATCAATGCCGGCAGCGTCCCGAACCATCGCTCGTTGGCCACCGCCATCGTCATCCCGTAAATCCCCGCCATCGAGCAGACCTGGACGGCGTTTCCGATCGCGAAATAGGCTGGGTCCATCCCGGTCGCGTAGCTGCCCAGGGCGGCGAAGAACAGGATCTGGAAGGTTGGCGCCCCGAGCAGCGTCGGGATGTAGATCGAGGGCTGCGCCCAGTTGAACAGTGCGGTGTAGCTGATGCGGCCGCCATTCCAGAAGATGCGCCAGTTCGCTCGCGCGGAGCCTGGGTGAGACGGAACGGTCGAAGCCGGCGCCGCGGTGGACATGGCGCGATCAGGCCAGATTCAGGGTTGCGTCGCGCCGAGCCTTGTCGATGACGTAGACAAGGATCCGGCGGGCGGCGACGTAGTAGACGAGCGCCAGCACCAGGCACATCACGATCGCCAGCCACGGCGGCTCGGCCCCGATGGCTGCTCCCCGGATGGCCTCCACGCCCCAGGTCGGCACGAGCACCCAGCTGATGGGGCCCAGCCAGCCAGGCAGCAGGGCAAGGGGCACAATCATCCCGGTCGCGATCCAGACCGGGTACTCCAGCAGGTTGCTCAGGGCGTTCGCGTGGCGATACAGGACGAACGTCGTCGCCAGCAGCATTCCCATCACGCCCAGGCCGATGACCGCAGCCAGGAGGGACAGCGGAAGCATCAGCGGGTAATTGGCATTGAGCGGCATGCCGAACAGGAGCACACCCCAGGCAAGGGTGGCCACCATGGAGTAGAACCCGAACGTTGTCGTGGCCAGGGTCTGGCCGAGCAGGGTCAGGTCGTAGCGGCGCGGCGCGGCGACCAGCAGCTCGAGGGTTGACTCCCACCGCTGCCAGGCGATGGCCCCGCCCCCGCCAAACAGGGTGGTCGACCAGACACCCATCATGCCCGTCCCCAGCGCGGCGAACAGAAGCGTCTGCTCGCCCGCGGCATCGCCCCCCACCTGGAACAGGAAGAACGCGATGGTGGCGAAGATGATCGGCTGGACGACGGCGGTGAGGATGAAGAAGTCGCTGATCATGAAGATCCGCATCGTGAACGCCCAGACGCGGGCCACCTGGTGGACATTGGACCGGAAAGGGGCGAGTGCGGACATCGGTCAGGCCACCGCTGCCGCGCGAGCGGCGTCCCCGTCCCCTTCGCCAGTTGACGCGATGAGGTGCACGTACGCGTCTTCGAGCGTCGGCTCCCGAGCCGCGATCTTGCCGATCCGGGTGTCGCCCAGGTGCTGGATCAGGCGCTGGGTGATCTCCGTCCCGCGCTCGGACTGGATGAGCAGGATCTGGGACTGCTCCTGGTCCTCGGCGTTCACGGCAATGACGTCCGGGTCCGCCCGCAGTCGGTCTACCGCTTCTGGCGTGACTCCGTAGGTCTCGATCTCGACGATCGTCCGATTGGCGATGACGGACTTCAGGTCGGCCGCCGTGCCGGCCGCCACGATGCGCCCCCCGTTGATGACCGCGATCCGATCGCAGAGCGCATCGGCCTCGAACATGTAGTGGGTGGTCATGAGCACGGTCTTGCCGGCTTCGACCAGACTGGCGATGGTGTGGCGCAGCTCGCGGGCCCCTACCGGGTCCAGCCCCAACGACGGCTCGTCCAGGAACAGGACCGGAGGGTCGTGGAGCAGGCCGCGGGCGATGTGGAGCCTCTGGCGCATGCCGCGCGAGTAGCCCTCGACCTTCTCGTGTTCCCGCCCGGTCAGGCCGACCAGATCGAGCATGGCGTCAATTCGCGGGCGTTGGGCAGCGGGCTCAACCCCGTACAGCTCGGCGAAGAAGCGAAGGTTGTCCAGGCCACTGATGCGGTCATATAGGCCGCGCTCACCGCCGAAGACGTAGCCGATGCGCTTGCGCACCTCGGTCGTGTCCTTCACCACGTCGAATCCCATGACCCGGGCCGTGCCTGACGTCGGCAAGAGCAGGGTGATCAGCATCTTGATCGTCGTGGTCTTGCCCGCCCCGTTGGGGCCCAGCAGTCCGAACAGCTCGCCGGGCTGGACCTCGAAGCTGATCCCGCGCACCGCCTCGACTTCGATCGAGCGGCGCCGAATGACGCCCAGGTGGGTCCGATAGGTGCGGACCAGGTCCAGGGCCTCGATGGCGGGGGTGTCGGGCGATGACGGTGTTGGCGCGGTCGTCACGGGATGGCCGAGAGTAGCCGAATCACGAGCCGGGCGGCGACGAGTGCCGAGTAGCCAGACGGGTCGCGTTCGGGGACCAGCTCGGTGAATGCGGCACCCACCACGCGGCAGCGGGTTGCGGCGGCGGACACGAGGTCGCCGGCCTCGTCCCACGACAGGCCGCCGGGGAGCGGGGCGCTAACCGCAGGGCACAGGCTCGGGTCCAGCCCGTCGAGGTCGAAGGCCAGGAAGACGGCGGCTCCCTCGGGGAGCTGATCCAGGACCCATCGCACGCCCCGCTCCCGCAGCTCACGGGCCGTGACCAGCAGTCCGCCCGCGGCCCGGGCATCCGCGAGGTCGGCGGGACGGGCGCTGCCGACGCCCCGCAGGCCCACCTGGACCACGCGAGTCACGTGCTTCATCTCGCTCGCCCGGCGCATGGGCGACGAGTAGCCCTCGGTCACGCCCGCCACTTCATTGCGAAAGTCGAGGTGGGCGTCGACCTGGAGGACGATCATCGGCTCCTGCCCTGCGTAGGCGCGGATGACGGGGATGGGGATGGAATCGTCGCCACCCAGGACGATCGGGATCGCGCCCCGCTCGAGAAGCGTAAGGATGGCGGCCTCCGCCCGGCCCGCATTGCCGGGCCCGTCAGCGGGATCGCCGGGAATGTCACCGCAGTCGACAATCCGGCCCGCGTTGGGAAGCATGGTCTGGCCGGTGTCGAAGTCGTGATGACCGATGAACCCGGCCAGCCGGGCCGACCGGTGGCGGATGGCGCGGGGCGCGTCCGCGCAGCCTCCCGTCGGGCCGCGGTTCGGGTACGGCACGCCATGCGGTACGCCGAGCACCGCCACACCGCCCTGGACCGCGGTTGGCTCGAGCGCGGGCAGGCCCAGGAACGTCGCGAATGATGCAGCGCCGCCCATGAAACGAAGCATAGGGGAGGGGCATCGCTACAATTCGCGGTGGATCAGCGAGAGGAGAGCGGATGACCGAGTTGCTGGCCCTGGCCGGCTTTGGCTTCGTGCTCGGCATGCGCCACGCCACCGACGCCGATCACGTCATCGCGGTCACGACCATCCTGTCCCGCTCGCGGCGTTTCGCGCATTCCACCCTCATCGGCGCTCTGTGGGGTCTGGGGCACACGATCACCGTGTTGGCGGTCGGGACGGTGATCATCGTGTTCGGGGTGGTCATCCCGCCGGCCATGGGCCTGGCCATGGAGCTGGCGGTCGCCGTCATGCTGATTCTGCTCGGGGTGCTGAGCCTGACCGGCGCGCTGCGTGCCGTCACCGAGCGGCTGACCCCACCTGCGCCATTGCATGGGCACGACCACGAGCACCGCCACGCCCATGGCGACGATGGGCCCCATCCGCATGAGCACGCCCATCTCCACGGCCACGGAACCGATGCAGCCCTGGCCGGGCTGCGCGACCTGCGCGACACCTTCGGGTGGTACCAGCTCGGACGCCCGGTGGTGGTGGGCCTGATCCACGGCTTGGCAGGAAGTGCCGCGGTCGCGCTGTTGGTGCTGGCCACGATTGCCGACCGCGGCCAGGCGCTCGTCTACCTGGTCATCTTCTGTGCCGGGGTAGCGGCCGGGATGGCGGTCCTGACCACGGTCATCGGGCTGCCGTTCCTTGTCAGCCGGGCGCGGTCGGAGCGGATCAACCGCCTGCTGACGCTGGGGACCGGGGTCCTATCGATCGCATTCGGCCTGTACCTCGGATACCAGATCGGCTTCGTGGATGGCCTATTCACCGGCGACTACCGCTGGGACCCCTCCTAGCAACATGGAAACCTATCCGTGGATTGTCACCCTGCACGTGGTCGGCGCGTTCCTGTTCGTGTTCGGCCATGGCGCGTCGGCCGTCGCCGCCCTCCGCCTCCGTCGTGAGCGGGATCCGGTCCGCATCGGCGCCATGCTCGAGGTGTCGGCGGCCAGCATGTGGACCATGGGCATCGGCTGGATCGTGCTGCTGGCAGCCGGGATTCTGGCCACCTTCATGGCCGGCCTGTGGGGGAAGGCGTGGATTTGGGCCTCGCTCATCGTCTTCGTCGTGCTCACCGGCTACATGACCCCCAGAGCGGCGGGTTGGACCCGCGAGGTCCGCCACGCGATCGGGGTCAAGGCCCCGTTTGGAGAGAAGAAAGACGCTCCGGAGCCGATGCCCGCCAGCCCGGAGGAGCTGGACCGCATCCTCCGCTCCCCACGCATTTTCGAGGTCACCGCGGTGGGCGGCATCGGATTGGTAATCATCATCGTCCTGATGGTCCTGAAGCCGTTCTGAGTCGAAGGATGGGACTGATTCCCGTCGCCCGGTACGCCTACGTGGGGTTGGTATGGCTGTTCCTGGTGGGCGTCGTGATCCAGGTCTTCCTCGCCGGGCTCGGACTGTTCAGCTCTGACCCGCGGGACATCGCCCTGCACATCAATCTCGGTTGGGTGCTCCACCTCTGGCCAATCCTGATCCTGATCGCGGCTGCTTTCGGGCGGGTGGGGCGACCGACGCTGCTGTGGGTCGGCGCCCTGGTTGCGACCGTCCTGGTCCAGCCGCTCCTGCCTGGGCTGGCACCAACATCGGTGGTGCTGGCCGCGCTCCATGCGGTCAATGCCCTGCTGATCTTCTGGATTGCCGTGAAGCTGGGGCTCGGCGGTCCGGCGCTGCTCCCCGGCACAGTCGCTTCTTAGACGAAGCGCAGGTCCTCGGCTTCCGAGGGCTCGACCGATCGGTCGCACGTCGAGCAGTACCACCGCGCCTCAACCGGAGTCCCGCACACGGCGTGCCGAACCGGCTCGGCATCCGGTGCGCTGCGTGACCCCCAGTCCGCGAGCAGCCGCAGGGCTCCCGCCAGCTCGAGCCCTTCCGCCGTCAGCTCATACGTGGCCCGGGGCGGCCGCTCCTCGTACTGACGTGGCCGGAGGACGCGCTCCGACTCAAGCCGACGCAGGCGATCGGTCAGGATGTTGGGCGCGATGCCGTCGAGTACTGCCGCCAGCTCGGTGAACCGTCGCGGGCCGTCAAGGAGGGCCTCGATGAGGAGCAGGCTCCAGCGATCACCGACCCGCTCCAAGGCAGCGGCGAGTGGCGTATCGGCCATGGATCGGATTATCGGCGAGCGTGCAGTTGCGTTCACCCGGACATACTAGTAACTTGCAGATTGCAAGTCACTACGAAGGACCCATCAGGATGAACGCTCTGGCAGATATCGGAACAGCAGTCATCGAGGTCGGTGACCGTGTCGCCGCTTCCACCGTCGGGATCGGCAATCGCTGGCGCGGGGGGTCCGGCGTGGTCATCGGTAAGAACCAGGTGCTGACCAGCGCCCACAACCTCCATGGCGAGGAGCCGGAGGTTTACTTCGCCGACGGGCGCGAGGCGCGCGCCCAGGTCAAAGGCGTGGATCAGGATGCGGACCTCGCCGTGCTCGAGGTGGACACCGCCGACGCGCCGGCCATCACCTGGGGCGACGGCGCGGAGCTCCAGATGGGTACGCCGGTCATCGCATTGGCCAACCCATCGGGCGGCGGGCGGCGGCTCACAGTGGGCTTCATTTCGAACCTTGATCAGGCCTTCCGCGGACCACGGGGACGCGAGGTGGGCCAACTGATCGAGCACACGGCACGGCTCATGCCGGGGTCGAGCGGGGGTCCGATCGTCGACGCCGAGGGGCGTGTGCTGGGCATCAACACCATCCGCATGGGAGGCGGCTTTTACGGAGCCATTGCGGCCGACGCGGCCTTCCAGGAGCGGATCGAACGGATCGGGCGCGGAGAGATCCGCAGCCACCGCCGGATCGGGATCGGCATCGCGCCGCCCTTCGTGGCGCGCCGCCTGCGGCGTGCGGTGGGCCTCCCGGCCCGGGACGGGCTGCTGGTGCGGGACGTCGAGGACGAGTCGCCGGCCGCCACGGCCGGCATTCTGGAGGGCGACCTGATCGTCGATGTCGGCGGCCGTCCCATCCGGGAGGTGAACGACATGTTCGAGGCCATCGAGTCCGCGGCGGAAGGGTCCGTTTCGCTGACCCTCGTCCGCGGCATCGAGGAACGGACCGTGGAGGTCACCCCCACGGCTTAGACTCGGGCCGTGATCAGCTCGGTCCGGGTCATCGGCACCGGCCGTGCCGGTTCGGCCCTGGCCGGCCGGCTACGGGCGTCTGGGCTGGCGGTGGCAACTGGCCGCGAACCGCTGGCCGACTCCGATCTGATCCTGCTGGCCGTGCCGGATGGGGCGATCGCTGAGGTCGCGCGCGGAGTGCCAATTGGGCCGTGGGTTGGGCACGTTTCAGGAGCCACCTCGGTGACCGCCCTGGCACCACATGAACGCCGATTCAGCCTCCATCCCCTGCAGACCCTGACCCTGGACCGGGGACCGGAACAGCTCGACGGAGCGTGGGCGGCGCTGACCTTCGAGACCGATGAGGCCGGCCAGGTGGCGCACTGGCTGGCTGAGCAGCTCGGCCTGCACCCCTTCGTGCTCGCCGATGCCGACAAGCCGCTGTATCACGCCGGGGCCGCCATGGCGTCGAACTTCCTGGTCACTCTGTACCGGGTGGCCGCGCGGCTGCTGGTGGAAAGCGGCGCCCCACCCGAGGCGCTCGTCCCGCTCATGGGCCGCGTGATCGAGAACGGGTTCCAGCTCACCGGTCCCATCGCCCGCGGGGACTGGGCCACGGTGGATGCCCACCTGGCCGCCATCGGTGAGCGCGCCGCGGACGTCGGGCCGGTGTACCGGGCGCTGGCCGAGGCGACCCGGGCGGTGGCCACCGACCGGGCCGATCGGGCCACCGACCAAGCGAGCTCATGAACCTGGCCCGCACCATCGCCGAGCTGGACGCCGCGCTGGCCGGCCTCGCGGACCGCACGGATGTAGGACTGGTGCCCACCATGGGCGCCTTTCACGATGGGCACCGGTCGCTGTTCGCCGCCGCCCGCGGAGAGTGCCGCACGGTGGTGGTGTCGCTGTTCGTCAATCCCGCTCAGTTCGGCCCCGGCGAGGACCTCGAGAGTTACCCACGAGACGAGGCGCGCGATGCGGCCCTGGCCGAGGCAGCCGGGGTCGACGTGCTGTTCGTCCCCGGACCCGACCAGATCTACCCGCCCGGCTTCGACACCTGGGTCGATCCGGGAGCCCTCGGCTCGATCCTCGAGGGCGCGGTGCGGCCCGGGCACTTTCGGGGAGTGGCGACGGTGTGCCTCAAGCTGTTCCACCTGGTCCGCCCTCGCCGGGCGTACTTCGGGCGCAAGGACGCGCAGCAGGTGGCCGTCATCCGAGCCCTGCTCCGCGATCTCGACCTCGCGCCCCAGATCGAGCTCCGAGTCCTCCCCACCGTGCGTGACGCGGACGGGCTGGCCCTCTCGTCGCGGAGTGCCTACCTCTCCCCGGAGGAGCGGCAACAGGCCCTGGCCCTGCCCCGCGCGCTCCAGGTCGGGCTCGCCGCGCATCGGTCCGGCGGCGACGCGGCCGGCGAGGCACGGGCCGTGCTCGAGGCGGCGCCGGGCCTGGCGCTCGACTACGTCGCGGTGGCAGATCTCGACGGACCCACCCTGGCGGCCGCGGTCCGGATCGGTACCACGAGGTTGATAGACAACGTCCTGCTGAGCGGCCAAGATGCCGGCTGAGGTGATCCACCGATGACGACCGAGACACCCGTCCTGCATCCGCGCTTCACCCTGCCCGAATTGGCGGCCATGAAGCCGCGCGGCGAACGGATCGTCATGGTCACCGCCTACGACGCCCCCGGCGCCCGCCTGGCCGACGAGGTCGGGATCGAGCTGATCCTGGTCGGCGACTCGGCGGCGATGGTGGTCCTGGGCCACGACTCGACCGTCCCGGCCACCGTGGACGAGATGGTCATGCTGACCCGCGCGGCGCGGCGGGGCGCGCAACGGGCCCTGCTGGTGGCGGACATGCCGTTTGGCTCGTTCCAGGTTTCGGACGCCGAGGCGATCACGAATGCGGTTCGCTTCGTCAAGGAGTCCGGCGCCGATGCCGTCAAGCTGGAGGGCGGTGGCGCCTCGCTGTCACGCGTCCGGTCGATCGTGGGTGCCGGGATCCCGGTCATGGGCCACATCGGGCTGACGCCGCAGTCGGCAACCATGCTCGGCGGATACAAGGCGCAGGGCCGCACGGCTGCCAAGGCGCGAGCCCTGCTGGCCGACGCGCAGGCACTCCAGGACGCGGGCTGCTTCGCCATCGTGCTGGAGGCGGTCCCGGCACCGGTCGCCACCCGCATTAGCCAGGCGCTTCGCATCCCGACCATCGGGATCGGAGCCGGACCCGGCTGCGACGGCCAGGTGCTGGTCTGGCATGACCTGCTGGGCCTGACGGAGGGACGCGCACCGCGATTCGTCAAGCGCTACGCCCACCTGGCGGAGGACATTCGCCAGGCCCTGGCCGCCTATTCGGCGGACGTTCGGAGCGGCGCCTTCCCGACCGAGGAGCACAGCTACGGCATTCCGGACGAGGAGCTGGCGCTGTTCGAGTCCGAGCTGGACTCGGGGGTCCTGGTCCGGGCCGAGGACGCCCGCGGCTCGGGGAGCGACTGGCTCTAGGCCGACAACCCCCATCGGTCCACGGTATAGATCAGCTCCAGTCCGTCGGGGTCGTCCCACTGGGCGCCGACGTGCGTCATCCCGAGCTTGTGGACCAGGTTCTCCGACCGTTCATTGCCCGGTGAGATGGACGCCCGGAACCGATGCACGTCGTGCTCGCGGGCGGCCCAGTCGAACATCGTTCGCACCGCCTCGATCGCGTACCCCTGGCCGCGGTAATCGAGATGGACCTCATATCCCACCTCCGCGAAGCCGCGGTCGTCGGGCGGACCGTGGAAGTTCAGAAACCCGACCACCACCGGCCCGGCGGCGCCGTCGCGCAGCACGATCAGCCGCAGCAGCCACGGTTCGCTGGCCGGTTCCTTGCCAATCTGCTTGAGCCGGAACCGCATCAGGCGGCCCGCATCGTTCGCCCACCAGTCCGGGATCGGCGCGCCGATCTCCGGCGCCACCGAATCGGCATCCCCAGCCAGCAGGCGCTCCATTCGGCTGGCGGTCAGCAGCGGCATGGCCAGGCGCTCGGATTCGACGGGCCGGGGGTCGTCAGCCATCGGGCCATACTACGAGCCGCGATGACCGCCGCACGCGGGGAGCCGCGACCCCTCTCGATCCAGAACGCCCGGCGCCTGGCGCTCACCGCTCAACGCCTGGCGGGGCCGGCGCCATCGGTCCCCGAGCCCATCCTGGACACGGTCCGCGCCATCGGTCGCCTTCAGCTGGACCCGACGCCGACGGTCGCGCGCACGCATCTGCTGGTCCTGTGGAGTCGTCTGGGCCGATACGACGTGGAGGACCTGGACCGGCTGCTGTGGCACGAGCGACGCCTCTGGGAACACGACGCGTTCATCTACCCGGTCGAGGACTACCCGTTGCGACTGGCGTACATGCGCCTGTTCCCCGACACGTCGACCGCCCGCGGCCGCCTTGTCCGCGATTGGCTGGCCGCGAACCGGGTCTTCGCCGACGCGGTCATGCGGCAGCTGGAGCGGGACGGCCCAACCGTGTCGTCGGGGTTCGAGGATCGCAGCGTCCTGCCGTGGGCCTCGTCCGGCTGGAACGACAACCGCAACGTCAGCCGCATGCTGGAGCTGCTGGGCGCCCAGGGACGGGTGGTCGTGGGCGGGCGACGCGGCAACGAGCGAGTGTGGGACCTGCCGGACCGATTCCTGCCCTCGGATGTTTCCCGTGAGCCGATGGATCTGCGCCAGGCGGCGCAGGTCCGAACCGAACGCCTGGTGCGTACCCTCGGCGTCGCCTCTCGGCGCGAGTTGCTGCTCGCCGGGCGGGGGCTGCCGCAGGACCCATTTGACGCCCTGGAAGCCGATGGCCGGCTGGTGCCGGTCGAGGTGGTCGGCTGGCCCGGAGTTCGGCATGTCCACGTCGACGACATTCCGGCGCTGGAAGCGATCGAAGCCGGCACGTGGTCCAGCCGGACCACGTTCCTGTCGCCGTTCGACAACCTCATCGCCGATCGCGAACGGGTGTCCGAGCTGTTCAGGTTCGTCTACGCCATGGAGCTGTACGTGCCGGCCGCCAAGCGCCGGTACGGGTACTGGGTCATGCCCGTTCTCCACGGCGGAGTACTCATCGGACGGCTGGACCTCGCCGTCGATCGGTCGCGCCGGGTGCTGGTGGCCAAGGCGGTCCATGCCGAGCCGGACGCGCCACCCGGCGCGCGCGTGGCGCGCGCCATCGGTTCCGCGCTGGCAGACCTCGCCGCCTTTGCTGGCGCCGATTCGGTGGAGGTGGTGGGTCCGGTTCCCAGGGGTTGGTCCGAGGTGGCCGGCTGACCAACCGCTCACGCGTCAGGCGGGGGTCGGATCCGCCTTTGTCACGCGTGGCGTCCGCAATCGGGCGACCCCCGGCTCGCGCGCTGGGGTGGCGCCGTCTGAACGACGACGTCGTGGCTGACGAACGACGGTCGTAAGCCCCGCCACGCCCTTGTCGATTGCCGTCTGGTCCAGCGGCCTGGCGAAGAAGTAGCCCTGCCCGTATTTGCAGCCCAGGGCTTCCATCCGCTTGGCCTGTTCGGCCGTCTCGATGCCCTCGGCCACGGTTTCGATGTCGAGAGACTGGCTGAGGGCCACGATCGCGCCCGCCAGCGCGGCGGAGCGCGCATCCGCATTCGAAACCTGCACGAATTCACTGGCGATCTTCAGGGCATCAACGGGGAATTGGCGCAGGTGGCTGAGCGAGAAGTACCCGGTCCCGAAGTCGTCGATGACGACCTTGACCCCCAGCAGGCGGAGCTCCGCCAAGGTGGCCATGGTCGGGGTGGTGGCCTTCAGGAGGGCCGTCTCGGTGATCTCCAGCATCAGGCTGGCGGGTTCCATGCCGGCCTCTTCGAGGGTGACGCGGACTGCGTCGACGAAGTCGGGCTGCTGTACTTCGCGCGCGGACACGTTCACGCACAGGAAGATGCCGCGCGGGGTCAGCCCTTCGCGTTGCCAGTTGCCGGCATGCTGGCAGGCCTCGCGCAGGACCCAGCGGCCGATGGGCAGGATGGCGCCGTTCTCCTCGGCGATCTCGATGAACTCGCCCGGCGCGATGAGGCCACGCTGGGGATGCTGCCAGCGGACGAGGGCCTCCACGCCGGCGACCTGGCCGCCGTCGAGGGCGACGATGGGCTGGTACACCAGGCGCAGCTGGTCGAGCTCGACCGCCCTCTGGAGCTGGGCGCCCAGCTCGTGGCGCTCGCGAATGGCGGCATGCATGCCTGGATCGAAAATCGCGAATCGGGCCTTGCCGTTTGCCTTGGCCATGTACATCGCCACATCCGCGTTGCGCAGCACCTCTTCGGCGGTCTGGTCGGCCGATCTGGCGGTCGCAATACCGATGCTGGCGGTGGCCACAACCTGCTCGTCGCGGACCAGGTAGGGAGCCCGCAGCTCACGGACCAGGCGCTCCGCCATCGCGCGCGACCGGTGCAGATCGTCGTCATCAGGCGTCAGGATGGCGAACTCGTCGCCGCCGAGGCGCGCCACCAGGTCGCCCTCGCGGACGAGCTCCGAAATGCGCGCGGTAACCGCGACCAGGAGCGCGTCGCCCGCAGCATGGCCCAGGGTGTCGTTGACGACCTTGAAGTCGTCGAGGTCGAGGAACAGGACGGCGGTCACCGGCAGGGCGCTCTTGCGTGGCGTGGCCAGGGTGCGCTCCAGGACCTTCTGGAACATGCGTCGATTGGCGGCGCCGGTCAGCGAATCACGTTCAGCCATGTCCTGGACGTTGCGGAGCAGGACCGCATTCCGGAAGTTCAACGCCGCCACGGCGGCGAACTGTGCGAGCACCGAGGTGACCCGACGCTCGACGCCGAACACGCTCCGCGAGCGATGCTCGATGACGACGGCTCCCACCGGCAGGCCCTCGACGATCATGGGCGCGACGAGCAGGTTGCGCCCATTCGGCAGTGCGGCAGCCAGCAACGGATTGCGCTCGGGGTCGATGCGGCTCACGGGCAGAACCTCGCGCCGTGCCCAGGCCCGCTGAACCACGGCATCTGCCGCGACCGGGGCGCTCTGCACCTCTGCCGCACCACGTCCGGCCAGCACCACCACTTTGTCATCCGAAGAGCCCAACACCACGCCACGCTGGGTGTCGAAGCGCTCGGCGAGTCCGTCGAGCACGATCCGGGCCTGGTGGACCGGGTCTCCGACCGCGTCCAGCGCGGCGCCCAGGTCGACCAGGGCCTGTAGGTCAGCCCGCCGATTGCGGAGCTCGCGCTCGTTCATGGCCGAGAAGATCGAGGTTGCCAGCGCAAACAGCCAGAAGGCGGTCACGTTGAGCACGGGCAGGCTGTCGAACGCGATGGCCTGGCCTGGCTGGGTGTCGACCGGCGGCAGGAGTTGGGCAGCCTGCGCGTACAGGACCACGAACAGCAGGAGGGAATGCCAGAGGGCGATCTTCAGCCCAGTGCGGTACGACGCGAGGAGGGACACGGCCACCAGGTGAAGGTAGGTGAGGAACCGCATTGGGCTCTGCGTTCCGCCGGTGGCGTACATCGCGAAGGCGAGATACAGACCGTCGAGGAGGAGCAGGGTGTTGAGGATGGTGAACCCGGCGCGCACGGTGCGACGGCGCACGACCTCGAAGGCAATCGACGCGGCCAGGTAGCCCACGGTCACCCCGGCCAGGACTCCGAACGACACGCCGAGTACCTCGGGGCGCACGGCGGCCCATGCCAGCACCATCGCCGCCAGGGCTATCCGCAGGAGGAGCAGGTTGCTCATCCGTTCGCTGAGGGCGGCGTAGTCGGTGGCGTCGGTTCGGATGCTCACAGCTCCCCCTCATCCTGGAAGGTCAGCACCATGTCTCGCGGGGTTCGCGGGGCTGCGCGGAGCTTCGGGTCGCGGGCGTCGACCCGGCCCTGGCCGATCAGGAAGCAGACGACGGCCACCATCAGCAGCAGCGGGAAGCTGAACGCGGTGGCGACCAGCGCGGCGGCTTCGGGCTTGACCACGGCGGCGACCTGCTCGACCGCGGCAGCCAGGACCCCGCCCACCACGTCCGCCGGCAGCAGGGCATTCGGCGGCGGAGCCGCCGAGCCTCCGTCCGTCGGCGGGGCAAGGGGCGCCGGCGGCGGAGGCTGAAGCCCGGCGGTCGTGGGGGACGTCGGGGCCGGGGACGGGCTGGTCATTTTTGCCTCAGCCTCGCTGGGCGACTCGGACGGCGAGGCGTGAGGGGCCGCGGCGGGGACCTGGTCCGGAGTCGGGGTCGGGGTGGCCGCCGGAGGCGGAACCGGGGTCGGGGTCGGGGTTGGTGCAGGTGTCGGGGTCGGGGTCGGCGTCGGGGTCGGGGTCGGCGTCGGGGTCGGGGTCGGCGTCGGCGTCGGCGTCGGCGTCGGGGTCGGGGTCGGTGTGGGTGTGGGTGTCGGCGTCGGGGTCGGGGTCGGTGTGGGTGTCGGGGTCGGGGTCGGCGTCGGGGTCGGGGTCGGCGTCGGAGTGGGCGTCGGGGTGGATGTCGGGGTCGGGGTCGGGGTCGGGGTCGGGGTCGGCGTCGGCGTCGGGGTCGGCGTCGGCGTCGGGGTTGGCGTCGGGGTCGGGGTGGGCGTCGGGGTCGGGGTCGGGGTCGGCGTCGGGGTCGGCGTCGGGGTCGGCGTCGGGGTCG